>JANOHH010000096.1:0-8982 GCA_031406395.1 Verrucomicrobiota bacterium
GGCGGGTGGAAGTCAGGCACGAATTCATTCCGTCCGTGGATGGTGGCGCCGATTTTGCGACGGGGCTACACGGTGTTCGCGGTGTCGCACATTTCCCAACCCGAGGCGACGATCATGGAAATCACCGAGGATGTGAACCGCGCCATGCGTTACATCCGGCATAACGCTCGCGACTACGGCGTGGACCCCGAGCGATTGGGTGTTACGGGTGGCAGCGCCGGTGGTCACCTGAGCCTCATGCTGGCGACCCGCGGCGGCCCCGGCCCCACCGGCACCGCCGATCCGGTGGACCGCGAAAGCAGCGCGGTGCAGGCGGTCGCCATTTTCTATCCGGTCACCGACCTGATCGACCTCGGCAACTCCACGGAGAATTTGCACGACGGTGGCCCGCCGAAAAGTTTCGTGAAAGGCTTTGGTCCGAATGCCACGAACCTCGCGGTTTGGAAAGTCATCGGCCACGAGTTGTCGCCGATCTTTTATGTGAACTCCAATCTGCCGCCGACGTTGATCTATCACGGCGACGCCGATACACTCGTGCCGCTGGATCAATCGCTGCGGTATCAGGCGGAGGCGCGCAAGTTGGGGCGCACGGTGGAAGTCGTCGTCCATCCGGGCGGGCACCATGGTTGGTTGAGCATGCTGTGGGACATCCGTCAATTCGGAAAATGGTTCGATCTGTATTTGCGCCCGCCGACCAACTAAATTCCCTTCGATTCCATATTCATTATGAAAAACTTCAAATGTGTTGTGGTCACCGCTTGGCTTGTGCTCGGGATGACCGTAGGCCTCAGAGCCCAGGATTCCGCCGCCCTGCCGTACGATCAGAAGATGGACGTGGTTTATGGCGAGGTGCATGGCACGGGCTTGTTGATGGATATCTTCACCCCCAAGGAAAAAGCCAACGGGCTGGCGATCGTTGACGTGGTCAGCGGCGCGTGGCATTCCGACCGCAGCAAAATTCGGGATCACACCCTGGCGCAGTTGTACCGGATTTTCTGCTCCCGCGGTTACACCGTTTTTGCGATCCGCCCCGGTTCGCGCACGCGCTACACTGGTTTGGAGATGGCAACGCACGTGCGAATTGGAATCCGCTACGTCAAACTCCACGCGGATGATTATAAGATTGATCCCGACCGGCTCGGTCTTACCGGGGCTTCGGCGGGCGGTCATCTGGCGACGTTGGTTGCGGTCACGCCCGAGGACGGAAAACCCGATGCCAGCCAACCCCTGCAGCGCCTCGGCACGCAGGTGCGAGCCGCTGCCGTCTTTTTTCCGCCCACGGACTTTCTGGATTGGAATGGCAAACCTGCGGATTCCAAGATGTTGGCCGATTTGTTGTTTCTCGGCGGGATCAAGGGTCATACGGATGAGGAAATCCAGGAACGCTCCCGGCAGCTCTCGCCCGCGCTGCTGGTCAAAGCGCCGCCGATCCCGTTTCTCCTGATCCACGGCGATGCCGACCCGCTGGTACCGCTGCAGCAGTCGCAAAAAATGGTCGCCGCGCTCAAGGCCGCTGGCGGCTCGGCTGAATTAATCGTGAAAAAAGGTGGCGGGCATCCTTGGATGACGCTCCCTGAGGAGGTCAAAATCATGGCCGATTGGTTTGACCAGAATTTGACTGATACCAAACCGAGTTCGCCAGTAGCGCCAAAATGAACGAGGGGGGTTGGCCAGTAACAGGCGCGAGGCTTGTTCTGCGGATTTGGAACTGCGTTTCCGGCGCCGTCGTTAATTAAATTGTTCCGGCTTGCCGTTCACTCCGGACGTCCCTTGGGCACGAACTTGTAGGGCAGGGTGTCGGGCAAGACGCGAACTTCAGTGGTGAATTTGAAAGGGGCCGGATTGCCGGTCGGGAAGGTCAGCTCGACGAAAAATGCCGTCCAACCTTTGGTCGGCTCGGGAACTTTTCCCACATAGACCCCGCCACCTTGATCCGCCAGCACCGTGCTGGTGTATTTTGGCCCCAGCGTTTCGATGCGGAAGTCGCGCGCCTCCGGATTCGTCGCCTGCCACAGTTTGACCTCGGCGGGCTTGTCCTTTGTGACCACTCGGATGGAGCCATCCTTCTCCAGCGTCCACGAAAACCTCGGCAACGGACGATCATACAGCACCGCGTTGTAACAAGCCTGCAACGTCAGATAGGCGTCGGAGCCCTTGAGCGAATGATCCGCGTTGGGCACGTAACGCAGGTATTTCACCCCGGGCAGATCGTTGAAATAGAACTGCGAGGAATCCGGCAGGAAAATTGGTCGCCGGCCGCATTGACAATGAACTTGGGCATCGTGAAACGGGTGCGGTATTGGTAGGGCTCCTCGATTCGCATCAAAGCCTTGTTTTCCGGGGTGCCGTTCCAATCCATGATCCTAAACGCCGTATAATCGCCGACCGACGGCGCCCAGAATCCATAGGCGCCGTAGTGGTGCAACATGGAAGGCTCCATGTTCAGCACGTCAATCACGATGGGTACAATCGCGACCACCCGCTGGTCCACCGCTGCCGTCATCCAAGTCGTCCACCCTCGCTTTGATCCACCCGCCACCACAAAACCATCCACCTTCACATGGCCACCGGCCGCACTGCCGCAGACCGCGGTGACGGTGTCCATGGCGCGAACGGCGGACTTGGTCATCGGCAACCGGGCGGGCCATTTCTTGTCGCCGGTGCGGAGAAATTTGTCCCACGTGTAAGCGATCAGGGAGTCCTCCTTGCGGCCCTCGGTTTCCCCTGCAAAAACTAGTGGCTGATTGGGCACCATCTTCAACTCGCTCACGACGGACTTGGTGGCGAGGGCGATCCCAATCAGGTTGGCATCGGCGCCGCCGGGTGGTTTGCCGCCATTGCCACCGCCCCCGATGAAGAGCAGCGATTTCGAGCTCGCGACTTCGGTGGGCTTGACGATGATCATCCAGTGCTTCCAAAGCGGGCGATCCACTTCGTTGGTCGTGAGCCAAGCCTGGGAGGTCATGTCCACAATGAAAGTGGTGTGGCCCTTCCCCGGCACCGTGGCCACCACCTGGTAACTATAGTTTGTGTCCGGGGCGGCGATGTACTCATCCAGGGCCGTGCGGTCCTTCTGGACAATTTTGAGTCCGGTGGTGGAATTCGAATTGGACGTTTCGGCTTTCTTCGCGGAAGAACAGCCGACCAAGACCAACGCGACCAACAGAAACAGAAGCGGTCGGCGCAGGTGGGTTTCAAACTTTTCCATTAAACGTGCGATCATATTGTTTAGGATTGCGATAAAGATTTCGTCCCAACCAAAACGGGATGCAGAGAGATAAAGGTTTTGGCTTTCAAGTCAACCGATTTAACCCATTTCAAACCAACATCTAATGCGATCGTGGGTCCGCGATGAATTACCTTCAATATTTTCATGGCCTTGGCGGTTGGGCTACCGTATGCTCGACCCCGTAGCTGTAAGCACCAAATAAAAAAACTATGAAACGAACCTCACTCATTCTGGCCGGCGCGATCGGCCTGTTCATGCTGGCGCTGGCCATTCCGGCTCTCGCTGAAGATAAAGACAAGGAAATCACCATCACCGGTGACGCCAAGTGCGGCAAATGCGCACTGAAAGAAACTGAAAAATGCCAAAACGTGATCCAAGTCGAAAAGGACGGCAAGAAGACCACATATTACTTTGTGGAAAACGACGTGAGCAAAGCGTTTCACAAAAATGTTTGCTCGGAAACCAAGAAAGCCACCGCGACCGGCACCTGCAAGAAGAAGGACGATAAACTGCAATTCACCGCGGCAAAGATCGAGTTGGCCAAGTAATTCAAGTTTCATCGAATCTCACAATCCCCGTTGTTTGACGCAAGTCAGCCGCGGGGATTTTTTTTGCCCGTGACCCGTCGCGTTGCGCAGCGTTCGAGCAATGGCCCTTGCCTGGCAGCAGCAGTATTTTCGAACTCGGCGTGGAGCTGCGGGTCACAAACCTGCGCGTCGGGCCGAAAGTATTGGTAGGGAAAAGCATCGTCGGGCCACTCGCAAATTCACTTGGAACTCGCCCGTTTCCCCGGTTCGCGGCAGGCTCAATTCATGTTCGAACCGACGAACCCGCCACGAATCCCGCGCGTCAACCGGCGCAATTTTCTCCAAACTAGCGCCGTTGCTGGCTTGGGTTCGATGCTCGGCGGCCCATTCAGTGCGCTCGCCGCTGAAGCCAGCCCGAGCGCGACGGTGCTGAATCCGACCGGCTCGGATGTCGGGTCGCTTTTTCCTTTCATCCAGAGCCAGGCGGTGGAGGGGGAGTTCCCGCTCTCGTTTCTCAACCCGCGCTTTCGCTTGCTCCGAAGCTGGAAGAAAACCGCCCGCAGCAAGTTGCTCGATTTGCTCCATTACGCCCCGCCGCCCTGCGACCCCGCCGCCGAAACCGTCGAGCGCGTGGATTGCGGTGATTACTTCCGGGAAAAAGTCTGGTTCAACACCACACCTGACGTGCAGGTGCCGGCGTTCGTGCTCGTGCCGAAGCACGCGCCGAAACGCGCGCCGGCCATCGTGGCGTTGCGCGACCACGGCGGATTTTATCTCTGGGGCAAGGAAAAGATCGTGGCGCTGCCGGACGAGCATCCGGCGCTAGCGGATTTCCGAAAGCAGTATTACGGCGGACGCAGCATCGCCATCGAACTGGTCCGGCAAAGCTACGTGGTCGTAGTCATCGGCATGTTCAACGGGGGCGAACGCTGGACGTCGTTTCCCTCGCCATGCCGACACCGATGCTGGTCATCAACGGGACGAAGGACGGCTTGTTCGATCTCGGCGGCGTGAGGGCAAGCTTCACCAAGTTGAACGCCTGCTACACCAAAGCCGGTGTTCCCGATCATTGCCGCACGCGTTTTTACGAAACCCCGCATGAGTTCAACGCCGAGATGCAGGCCGAGGCGTGGGCGTGGTTGTAGCGGTGGGTGTGACCGAAAAACGGGCCGTCGCCGCGAGCGGGTGATCTACCGACGGAAGACTCCGGGTAAATCACGCCCACCATAAATGACGCGGGCAACGACAGTGCCATCTGGTGTGGGAATATAGAAGATCAAATAGTTTCCGATTGGGACAGAACGCAGCCCCTCGCCAAGTTCCGGACGCAGATGCCCAATAAGCGGATGCCCGGCCAGCAATTCGCACGTCCTTTCCAACTTGTCGAGAAAATGGTGTGCCGCGACCGGATTGAGATCGAAGAGGTAGAGCGCGATTTCCTCGACGTCGGCGTTGGCCTCCGCCGAGTAGCAATAAGAACTCATTGCCCGCCGCGTTCTCGTTGCCGCAACTTCTCACGCAAATTGTCGATCGCGGCCTTGCCATCCAAGGTTTCGCCGCGCCGGATTTGCTCCATGCCGCGGGCAATTTTCTCCCGCAACTCAGTGACATTCGCGGCGATGAATTCCTCCTGTGCCCGCAACATGCCGAGGCTTTGGGCAATGACGTCGTCGGCTGATCGGTAGTGACCGTTGTCCACCTGCTCGGCAATGAACTTTTCCTGCTCCGTTGTCAATGTGACCGTCATGGCGTGACTATAACTTCAACAAACCAATCCGCGCAACTGGCGAACATTGGATGGAGTTCGGAGAATCGTTGGAGGGCTACCGCCTCCAATCCGCTGACGCCATTCCCGAGGGCTCCGCACTGGCGGCCTCGGACAGAATCTGCTCAACTGCAGACCGGTCCTTCGACTACAAATAGCTACGAACATGAAAACTTCAATCGTTGCCCTCCACATAATCTCCTCACTCCTTGTCCGCGCCGCGGAACTTGCGCCGGTCGTCGAAATCGAGGAGGACGTTTACTCCTACACGAACGCCAACAACGGTGCCGGACCGATGTGGTGCGGCGGTTCCACCTGTCTGGTGCGCTCGGGCGACCACGTTTTCGCCAGCGGGCTGGAAACCGTTGCTGACGCGAAGCCGCTGAACAACTGTCGTTGGGTGTTGTTCCACCGCGCTGCCAAGGGCTGGGAGCGCTTGCGGGTGGATGCAGGTCGCACGCGCGAGCCTTCACCGCTCGCCGCATTTTACGATGGCCGCGTGTTTCTCTCGGCGAATCCTACGCTTGGTTCGGGACCGCAACCCAACGGCGGCCCAACGCGCCCTGACGTGCTCCAGTTCGCGGCCAGCGACCCGACGGCAGCGCCAGTTTTGCTGACGCCCTTGTGGCAGGGCACGCCGCCTTTCAGGGAGCATTCTTATCGCAGTTTCGCGGCGGACGGCGCGGCGGGGGAGCTGGTCCTTTTCCAGAACATTGACTACACGCATGCCGAGTGGACGTTTCGCGATCGTGCGGGCAAGTGGAGTGCGCAAGGGCAACTCAAGTGGCCGTGGGGCGCGGAATACGACAAACCCGAACCCATCCGCGTCTGCTATCCCAACGTGGCGGTGCGCGACCGCGCGGTGCATTTCTTCGGGGTCAGCGATGTGGTCGAGCCGTACAAAGCCTGGCGCGAGTTCAAGCGCGAGTTGACCGGCCAGCAGTGGGACTACGATTTCCGCCGGCTGTTTTACACCTGGACGCGCGACATCACCCAGGAACCCTTCGCGGAATGGGTCGAGATTGCGAGTCGCGACCAGACCTGTGGCTGGGTTGCCCCGGGCGATCTCTGGCTGGCGCCGAACGGCGACGTGCATCTGCTCTGGAGCGAGCGGGCCATTGATGAGCGGCTCCGGGCGAAATTTTTCCCCGAGGCCAAGCAAAGCCACACGTTGAACTACGCGGTGCTCCGCGAGGGCAAGGTGGTTCGCCGTCGCACACTGATGGAATCAACGGAAGACAAACCGGGCGTCATCGGATCCGCGGGCCGTTTTCACGCGACGCCAGACAACCGGTTGTTCGTGGTGTGTTATGCGTCCGGCACCGAGGCCGGAGGGAAAGGTGTGACGGAGAATCGCATCATGGAAATCCTTCCGGACGGCTCGACCGGCAAACCGGTGCGGCTGCCATTGGCCAAGCCGTTCACAAGTTACTTCACGGCTACGGTGCGGGGTGGTTCGCCGCCCTCGCGAACGCTGGAGATGCTCGGGACGCGGGCGGGCACCGGTAACACGATCAGCTACGCAAAAGTGAAGTTGTTTTGACCCGGAAACCGATGGTGAACCGCTTATCCGCGCTGATAAACGTTGATGCGGAAAGGTAGCTGATGAAAGAGCGCGGCACGGAGTTATCCGCTTGCTGTTTGGTTAGCACCGATTAGCGAGGATTAGCGGTTGCGACGTCGGCGTTAAGACACAATTCGCCGAGACGGACTTTTCGCGTCGCTGCCAGGGCATCAGCGAAGTGGCGGACGAATTCTTCAATGGCCTTCGCGTCGTGGGCCAGGGAGAGATAGAGTTTCGTACCCATGGGGTTCAGGAACACCCCGGCCCGCAATAGTTGCAGCATCACTAAGCGGCCCCGCGCGCGGTCGCTCGCCAGCCAGGATCGCTGGTCGGTGACCGGAAGCGCGGAGAAGGCGACCTGTGCGAGCGGCCCGTCGCCGAGCACCTGGCCGGTCTCGCCGCCGGCGGTAAGCGCTTCCCCGAGTCGTTGGCGCAGCAACCGGCCCGCCGCATGCATTCGTTCATGCGTGCCCGGCTCGGAAAGCACCTCCAACGTGGCGAGCGCCGCCGCACACGAAACCGGATTGCCGCCCGTTGTCGAAGCCGACCAGGCGTACCGTGGGCCGGGCAGGCGATGCTCGTTGACCACTTCCATCAAATCGGCCCGACCGCAATACGCGCCGAGTGGGAAGCCGCCGCCGAGCGCCTTGCCGTAGGCCACGAGATCCGGAATGACGCCGTAGTATTCCTGGGCGCCGCCCAGGGCGAGCCGAAAGCCGGTGACGACCTCGTCAAAAATCAAAACGATCCCAAGTCGTTGGGTGACTTCGCGCAATCCCTGGAGAAAGCCCGGTAGCGGGGCGATGCAGCGATGGAGCGGTTCGATGATGACCGCCGAAAGTTCCGCCGCGTGCTCGGTCAGAACGCGCTGCGTGGTGGCGAGATCATTGTACGGCGCCACCAACACTTCGCGCTCAACCCACGCCGCGCCGGCTCCGCTGGGATCGGGGGCGGGCAAGGCGGAAGGCCGGCCATTGATCATGCTGGTGATCCCCACCGGATGCTGGCCGTGATAGGCGCCCTCGAATTTCAGCACCTTGGGTCGGCCCGTGGCCGTCTGGGCGACGCGCAAACAAAGCATCGTGGCCTCGGTGCCGGACGCCACGAAACGAATTTTCTCCGCGCACGGACTGAGCGCATGAATGCGTTCGGCCAATTCGACGGCGCGGGAATTTACGGCGGCAAAATTGGCGCCGTCGCGTGCCTGCCGCGTCGCGGCCTCGATGATTTTTGGGTGCGCATGACCCACCAACGCAGCGCCCCACGCCATGGTCATGTCCAGAAACTCGCGGCCTTCGGTATCCCAGACGCGACAGCCCGAGCCGCGTTGTAACACGGGGACGAGCTCGGCGGGAATCCCGTATTCGCCATTCGAGCCGGCGGGGAAGCGGGCAAGCGCGCGTTCGCGAAAGTTCATCTCAAGATTTCTCTGCCGCTACCTCGCCGATGCAGGCGTCGAGGATGGCCAGGGCTTGATCCATCTCGGCTTGGGTGAGCGTCAGCGCCGGCGTGAGGGTGAGAATGTTGCCCATGGTCACTTTGAAATTAAGCCCGCGTTTGAGCGCGCCATACATCACCCGCTCGGCTTCGTCGGTGGCGGGCAGGTAGCCGCCGACGTGAGGAGGCGGATTCGTTGAGACGTTCGATGGGGTCCGCCTCGTCACCTCGGCGGCTACATCACGCACTAATTCGATGCCCAGCAACAAACCCTTCCCGCGCACGTAGCCGATCAAGCGGTGACGGGATTTCGTTTCGCGCAACTTGGTGATCGCGTAATCGCCGAGCCGGGCGGCATGGTCCACCAGCTTTTCATCGCGAATCACGTCCAGCGTGGCGAGGCCCGCGGCGCAGCCAACGGGATTTTTCTCATGCGTGTAGTGGCCCAGCGCGGTATGCG
>JANOHH010000122.1:0-1613 GCA_031406395.1 Verrucomicrobiota bacterium
GGGATTTGTGAGAAACATGAATTGCGCTCCTTCCTCCAAAGCGTTGGCATATTCCTTCCGGCTGCCCGGCATGTTGTCCTGGTCGCGCCTATACGCCCACACCGTTCCCGCCGCTCCAGACGGGTGGGCAGTGCCCACACAATCCTGGGGGGTGGCGCCGCCCCCAATAAAAACGACTCGCTTGCCTTGCACTTCTACCGGCGGCAGGTCCAGGGCGATGGGGGCGTTCTTTTGCGCGAGGAAAGGCAGGCCTTGGTGAACGCCGTTCAAATGAGCACCCGGGACGTCGAGAGGTTTTGGCTTGAGCGCGCCGATGCCGAGAAAGACGGCATTGAACTCCTTCAGCAGGTCGCCGATGCCCATATTTTTTCCGATGGTCACGCCCACCTTGAACTCGACGCCCTGTTGCCGCAGGATGTTGACGCGGCGTTCCACCACGGCCTTTTCCAATTTGAAGGCCGGAATACCGAACATGAGCAATCCACCCGGCAGAAGTTGGGATTCAAAAACCGTGACCGCGTAACCGCGTTTTGCCAGTTCGTCTGCACACGCCAGTCCGCCCGGCCCGGCGCCCACCACCGCCACCCGCAATCCGTTCGCTGGGGTTTGCGCGTTCGTCACCGAGCCGTGCGACAGCGCATACTCGTTGATGAATTTTTCAATCGCGCCGATGCAGATGGATTCCTCCGGGCCATTCAGGACGCACGAGCCTTCGCACAACCGCTCTTGCGGACAAACGCGTGGGCAAATCTCCGGCATGTTGCTCGTGGCACGGGAAATTTCCGCTGCCTCGAGAAATTTTCCATCGGCGGCCAGGGCGAGCCACTCGGGGATGTGGTTGTGGAGCGGGCAGCCTTGCACGCACGCCGGGGAAGCGCATTGCACACAGCGGCTGGCCTGCTCGCGGACGGTGGCTTCATCGAAGAGGGAATAAATCTCGTGAAAGTCCGTGATGCGCTCGGCGGCAGTCCGCTTCGAGGGGTTGTGCCGCTCGATTTCACGCCACGCGTATCGGGCCTGGCCTGTGTGTTTGGGGTCGTGGCTCATGGGCGTGCCCAGGCTAAATCGTCTTCGAGTGCCGCCGCTCGCCAGCGGGGGCAAGCATGTTGTCGAAGCACATGGCGATGTTGCGGATAAACAGACGGCCCGCGTCGGTGACTTCGAGGCCGGTTGCTGTGCGCTTCACCAGGCCATCGGCTTCAAACGGCGCGAGCAACGCAAGTTCACTGGCGAAATGTTGCTCGAAGTTGATGTCGAGTTTTTGGGACATGGCAGCGAAGTCGAGCGCGAGGTCGCACATCGTCCGCATGATGGTTTCGCGACGGATTTTGTCCTCGGCGGTCACGAAATAGGCCTTGTGCAGCGGCACCCGGCCGGCGTCCACAGTTGCCTGATATTTCGGGAGCTCCTTCTCGTTCTGCCAGTAGGCGTCGGGCATTTGCGAAACGCCGGACATACCGAACGCGTAAATGTCCGAGCCGGCGCGGGTACTGTAACCCTGGAAATTCCGCTGCAGTTGCTTGTTACGCTGCGCCACAGCAAGTTCGTCGTTGGGCCGGGCGAAATGATCCATGCCGATATAAACGTATTGGTCATCCGCTGTGAGCCGCTCG
>JANOHH010000142.1:0-2955 GCA_031406395.1 Verrucomicrobiota bacterium
CGGTCTCGCCGCCAAAGGCGACGTCCGCGCGATCCAAGCCGTCAAACAATACGAGCAGATGCAAACTCAGCGGCGGTAGGCTGCCCGCGTGATCTTGGGGAGGCACGATCACGCTCGTATCCGCTGCGACTTTGCAGGTGCTGGCCCATCCATGATTCATCCTTGGCGGGTCTTCCTCACCACCGCGCAGGCCAAGAATTCCTTAGCCAGCTCCATCCTCGGCACGAACCTTGATGGCGGCCTGAGCCGAAAACTGATTTTAAACCGCGAATCCGTGCTGATCTGCGCGGATGAAAAAATCTTGCAGCGGCAACATCCGATCAGAAATCGTCCCGTGTCCTTTTGCCCCGAGCCTGTGGGATCAGCGACGATGAGCGGAGATTAGCGGTTTCCACTTCAGCCTCCAGGTTTCATCGGCGAACCAAGCCGGCCCGCTGGTCGCCAGTTTACCCGCGTGCATGCGACAACCGCTTCCCTCTCGCCCCCCACATTTGGGGGATTGCGGGAGACCGCAATGAAATCAGATGATGAGGCCGGTCAATATCATGAAAGCCCTCGCGAAAACCAAACCCGAACCCGGCCTCCAACTCGTCGAGGTGCCTGAACCAACAATCGGCATTAACGACGTCTTCATTCGCGTCAACCGCACCGGTATCTGTGGCACCGACCTCCACATTTACAAATGGGACGCGTGGGCGCAGAAGACGATTCCCGTACCGATGGTTGTGGGTCACGAATTTGTCGGCGAAATCGTCTCTGTCGGCGCCAACGTAAACGACTTCCGCGCCGGCGATGTAGTCAGCGGCGAGGGTCATGTGGTTTGCGGACGGTGCCGCAATTGCATGGCGGGGCGCCGCCATCTCTGCGCCGACACGAAAGGGGTGGGAGTGAACCGGGCTGGCGCATTCGCGGAATATCTTTCGCTGCCAATGACCAACGTGTGGCAACACTCACCGGGCGTGGATCGCGATGTGGCTTCGATCTTCGATCCGTTCGGCAACGCCGTGCATACCGCGCTTTCTTTCCCGGTGCTCGGCGAGGATGTGCTGATCACCGGCGCGGGCCCCATCGGCATCATGGCCGCGGCCATCGTCAAGCACGCGGGCGCGCGGTTCGTCGTCATCACCGATGTGAACGATTACCGGCTCGCGCTGGCGAAGAAGCTGGGCGCAACCGTGGCGCTCAACGTCAAGACCGGCAATTTGCGCGACGTGCAAAAGCAGCTCGGCATGCGGGAAGGTTTCGACGTCGGCCTCGAAATGTCCGGCAACCCGGTCGCGTTTCGCGACATGATTGACAACATGTGCCACGGCGGAAAAATCGCGATGCTCGGCATTCCGACGGAGCCGATGGCGATTGATTGGAACAAGGTCGTTTTCAACATGCTCACGATCAAAGGCATTTACGGCCGGGAGATGTATGAGACCTGGTATCAAATGAGCGTGATGCTGGAAAGCGGCTTGACCATCGCACCCGTCATCACCCACCGCCTGCCCTACACCGAATTTGAAGCGGGGTTTGCCGCCATGAAAAGCGGCGAATGCGGCAAGGTGATTTTGAATTGGCGTTGAGCAGGAAACCTAAACCTTAACGATTGAGTTCAACCACGAATGGACACGAATGGACACGAATGAACCCAATCTGAAGAGGTCAAGATCAAGCTTTGGGAGGATCGGGTACTGGTCACCAAAAGAGGAGTCCGCCGGTCGAGTTCTGCGCGGGAACGGCTCGATCCCCTTCGTGTGGATTCGTGTCTATTCGTGGTTCTCACCGCTTTCAGCTACATGGATACGGCTAAGTAGATCCGCAGGAGTCATCCCATGAACCCACCATCTTCGCCCATCCCCGCCCGGGCCGAAGCCGTATTGTCGCTCATCGGCAACACGCCACTCGTCCCGCTGCGTTTTGAACCGGAAGGCCTGACCCTTCACGCCAAGTGCGAGTTCCTCAACCCGAGCGGCAGCATCAAGGATCGTCTGGCGAAAACTGTGCTCGTGGATGCGATGGAAAATGGGCGGTTGCGGCCGGATTCCATCATTCTGGAATGCACCAGCGGCAACACTGGCATCGCCCTGGCGATGGTCGGCGCCGCATTTGGGCAACGCGTCACAATCTTGATGTCCGCGAGTGCAAGCGAGGAACGCCGACTCCTGATCCGACAACTGGGCGCGGAACTGATCCTGTTCGACAGCGGCGGCATGTACCAGACCGGCATCCGAATGTCCCGCCAGATGGCGGCGGACGACCCACGCTATTTTCTCCCGCGCCAATTTGAGAACCCGTTGAACGTGGCCGACCACGAACACGGCACGGGCCAGGAAATTCTGCGCCAGGTGGGCGGGCCGGTTGACGCGTTCGTAACCGGGTTCGGCACCGGCGGCACGCTGGCCGGCTGCGGCAAAGCCATCAAGCAACGCTGGCCAAATGCGCGCATTCTCGCCATGGAGCCGGCGGAACAGGCGTTGCTGGCCGGCGAATGTCCCTGCTGCCATTTCATCGAGGGCGTGGCGGACGGCTTCGTTCCCGCGCTGCTCCGCGATGCGCCGCTGGATGGCGAGGTAAAGGTCCGCAGCGCCGACGCTCTGGCCATGACCCGCCGCTTGCATCATGAATTTGGTTTGCTGGTCGGCACCAGTTCCGGCGCCAACGTGGTGGCCGCGCTACAGACCGCCCGCGAACTGGGCCCGCGCGCGACCGTCGTCACCCTGCTCTGCGATCGCGCGGAACGCTATTTCAGTACCCGGCTCTTCGCCTCCGAGGCGGAGACCGCAGCGACGGACACGAAGCCGGGTTCGCCTGGTTGAATTATTCGACATGAAAAACAACTCTCTACGTTGGCTGGTGAATCCTGCGGGTCGGCGACAAAACGGGGTGAGAATTCCCCGAAACGATTCGCGCTTTGAACCCCTGAACCGTAGCGGCGTCTCGGCAGAGCGCCGCAAATCTATTTCTCTC
>JANOHH010000153.1:0-1841 GCA_031406395.1 Verrucomicrobiota bacterium
GCCCGAAGTCGCGCCCGCAGTCGTCGAGATGAATTCGCAGTGCCACCATCCGTTCCAAAATCTCCACCGGCGGATGGACATGAGTCACGCCGTCCTTGACCGACCAGCCGATGAAGCCCGGCGTTTCGACACGCTCGGCGACGGCGATGGCGGTGTCCTGATGCCAGGGAACTTTCCAGTTGGCGGTGGGCGCTTTGTCGAAGAGTATTGCCCGCACCGGAAACGCCTCCGCCCCGAGTGTCGTGTCGGCTAGGGCTTTGACTGGACCGGCGCTCGCGAGAGCCGCGACGGTTTCTGAATTCCGCAAAAGATTTCTCACGCCGCCACGATGCCGGGACGGAAGTTCAACAACGGCCCGGCAAAGCGATTCGACCGCGTTTCGCTCAAAGACGCGCTCGACGAGTTCAAAGCCGTCGCGAGTCAACGAATACTTCCCAACTGCTTGCCAAGCATGGCTCACGCTCGGGCCTCCCGGTTCGGGGCAGTCCGCGCGGCTCTTCACAATTTGAACTCCTCCGCCGTCTTCGCCTGCCAGCGTTCTTCCGGAGTGCGAATCCCGGCCGGGAACCAGGCACGCAACTGCCGGCTGCGTTTTATCATCAGCGCCAATGAAACCCGCGGGGGCCGCGAGATAAATCCCGGATCCTCGGGCAAACAAAGTTCCAGATCGGCCGAGGCGATGGTTTCACGCATGGCGGACGATTCGGAGGATGGTGTCGTATATTTCTCGGTTGCCATACTTCAGGAATAATTGCTCATAACGCGGATCGGCTAGGTTAATTTTGTTCCGCCGAATCAACATTTCCACATCCTCGGCATCCTTGGAAGTGCGATGTGGCAGCGACTGCTTGAGCACATGCAGTTTGAGCGCGAGGAGATGGTTTAAGGATGGAATTCGAGCCAGGCTTCCAGCAAAGTCATGTTCTTCCGACACCTGCCAGAACCGCTCGAATGTCGGATCGTCCACGAACATCAAGTCCAGATCGTCGCCTTCCTGTGTTTGCGTGAATTGGGCAAACGCACGCGTTTCACCAAAAAGCTTGAGGCTGGCCGTTCGAAGCCGCGCAAACCACAAGTCGCGCTCTGACCGCCGGACCAGCAAGTCCAGGTCGAAGGTTGGCCGCGTGTGGCCGTGCGCCCCGACCGCATAACCGCCGATTATTAGAAACCGGAGCGGCGGACTCTGATTCCCGAGACGAACAAAATCGGCAAGTTCCATGGGTGTGCTCAGACTAGTTATTCTCCGGCAAGCCCTCAAGATGCCCGAGGTTTTTCACCGGTTTGAAAATCTCCATGACCTCGGCGAGCAACTGCTCTTCGAGCGGTTCGGTGGCCCATTGCGCCCACTGGCGGATGTTCGCCGGATTCGCGCTGCCGGCCACGGTGGTCGTGATGTCAGGATGTGCGAGGCTGAACTGCAGCGCGAGCTTTGCGATGTCCACGCCTTTCTTCGCGCAATGCGCAGCGGCGGCCCGCGCGGCAGCTTTCACGTTTTCCGGCTCCTTGAGCCACGGCGGCAGCGATGCGTTGGTGAGCAGGCGCGCGCTGAACGGGCCGGCATTCATCACCCCGACGCCCTTGGCTTTCAAATACGGAATCGTCTCGTCGGCAAAGCGGGTGTTCTGCAGCGTGTATTGGTTATAACTGAGGACGCAATCCACGTCCGTCTGGTCGCAGATGAGTCGAAAAAGCTTTTGCGGATAACCGCTGAAGCCGATGAAGCGCACCTTGCCCGCCTGCTGGATTTTGCGCAGAGCTGGAATCGTTTCCTCCACAATTTGCCGCAACCCCACGAACTCGATGTCATGGCAAAGCACGATGTCGAGATGGTCGGTGCCGAG
>JANOHH010000196.1:0-5666 GCA_031406395.1 Verrucomicrobiota bacterium
ACCTGCGCGCGTTAACAGATTTTACGCGTGAGCACGGCGTCTATTCGACGGGTAGGACAGGTGTCGCGCCTGTCCTACGCCCGTGCGACGGCGCAGACGTTTCCAAGCTCACGGGAATGGCGAATCGCGCCGCGTCCCGGATCAAACCCGGCATCTGCCGCCCGTGGGAGGAAAAGGCCAAGGAACTTCCGCCGATCACCGGCGATCAAGATTTGGTTCGCCGAGTCTGGGAAAATGTGGAAGCGTTGGGTAACAGTTACATCTGGCAGTTGCTCTTGAGCTTCTAGCCATCACGCGTATGGACCGCCAACGTTTACTTCTGGTCGCCTGCCGCGTCTTCGAGCGCGAGCTGGAAGTCCTCGTCCGCTCGGCGAAGACGGAACTGCAAATTCACTATATCGAAATTGCGCTGCACCAGCAGCCCGGGGCGCAACTGCGCGCCGCGTTGCAGCAGGCGGTCAACACCGTGCCCGAGGAGGATTATGACGCGGTCGCGCTCGGCTACGGCCTGTGCAATCAAGGGTTGGTTGGCTTGAAGGCGCACGGCTTGCCCGTGGTCATTCCGCGCGCGCACGATTGCCTCGGCATTTTGCTCGGCAGCACCAAGCGGTATCTCGCCGAAATGGAAAAAGAGGCCGGCACGTATTTCCAGAGTTGCGGCTGGATCGAACATCTCCCCGCCGACCGCACGTTGCGTCCCTTGGCGGCCGGTGCTGGACTTTCCCTGAACCAGGAGGAAATGATCGCGCGCTACGGCGAAGAAGCCGCGCAATTCTTGATGGAGGAATACGCCAAGTTCACCCAGCATTACAAACGGCTGGCTTTCATCGCGACGCCGGTGGCCAAGGCGGAGGAGCGCAAGCGCAAAGCTGCCGAAATCGCGCAGCAACAGAACTGGACCTTCGAACGTTTGCCGGGCGACCTCGGCTGGCTGCGACGGCTCGTGGACGGCGAATGGAACGAGGGCGAGTTTCTGGTGTTGCAACCGCACCAGCGCGTGGCGCTCAGTCACGACGCCCGACTCATCACAGCCGAGCCAGGATGACGCCGCCCGCGCGCACCCTCCGGCTTTCGCCCGCCGATTTTCGACTGGAAGTCCCGACCGGCACGCGCCTGCAAGATGTCCTTTTCGCGCAAGGCGTGGAGTTTCCCTGCGGTGGTCGCGGGCGATGCAAAGGTTGCCGCGTGAAAGTGCTGCGCGGCACTTTGAACGTTACTGCCGAAGACAAGAACCTGCTCACCGGCGCGGAACTCGAAGCGGGCTGGCGACTGGCGTGCCGACATGCCATTGCCGAGGATCTCGAATTGGAGCTGGCGCAATGGGAAATGTCGGTACTGAGCGACGACTCCACGTTCGCCTTTCAGCCGCGCGAAGGTTTGGGCGTGGCGATTGATTTGGGCACAACCACGATTGCCGCCCAGTTGCTGGATTTGGGGAATGGCAACGTGCTTGGCGTGCAAACCGCCTTGAACGCCCAGGCCCGTCACGGAGGCGACATCATGAGCCGGGTGGAGTTCGCAATCCACGGTGGCCAGGTTGAGTTGCAGCGGCTCGTGCGCGAACAACTTGGTGAAATGGTGAGCCAGCTTGAATCTTGTAGGAGACGAGGTAACGAGTCTCAAACTGAGGCTGCAATTGAAGGAAAGTTAGAGCCTCCTCACGTCGGCTCCTCCAAGGAAATAAAACGCATTGTGATCGTCGGTAACACCGTCATGCATCATCTGTTCTGCGGCGTTGACGTTACCCCGCTATCGGCGCACCCCTTTGAGCCGAAGCAATCAGAGCGGGTTCGGTTTTCCTCACATGATTTGGGTTGGAAAATTCCGGACAACGCGGCCGTCGAATTCCTGCCGTGTCTCGGCGGCTTTGTGGGTTCGGACATTCTGGCTGGCATCGTAGCCACCGGCTTGCACCAAAGTTCCGAATTGATGGCGCTGATGGACCTGGGCACGAACGGTGAAGTGGTGGTGGGAAACCGCGAGCGGATGCTCTGCACCTCCACGGCAGCCGGCCCGGCGTTCGAAGGCGCACGCATTTCGATGGGCATGCGCGCCGCGACCGGCGCCATCAGCCAGGTCCAGGTGGAGGAGAATCTCCTCATGTGCCGGGTCATTGGCGGCGGCATCCCGCTCGGGTTGTGCGGCAGCGGTTTGGTGGACGCCGTGGCGGCGGGCCTGGAATTGGAAAGGATTCATCCCAGCGGACGAATGGCCAACCGGACCGCGATGCCGCTGGCCGGAAGGGTGTCATTGCTGGCCGCGGACGTGCGTGAATTGCAACTCGCGAAGGGCGCGATCGCCGCCGGCCTGCGGATGCTCACCGCGAAACTGGGAGCTTCGCTTGAAGATCTCCAACAGCTTCACCTAGCCGGCGCGTTTGGGAATTACATCAGCCGCGCCAGCGCGCAACGCATCGGCCTGCTGCGCGTTCCGCTGAACCGCGTTGTGCCCGCGGGCAACACCGCCTTGCTCGGAGCGAAACGCGCCCTATTCGAGGACGCAATGGCATGGGACACCATCGCAAAACGGGTCGAACACGTGGCCTTGAATGAAGACTCGGCCTTTCACGACATCTACGCGGAGGAGATGCGGTTTCCGGGTTAAGCGAGTCCTGGCACTGCGCCGCTCATTTCCCAGCGGCGCGGTCGAGCGCGGCCTGCGCGGCTTCGGGATGCTTTTGCTTGATCGCTTCGGCGATCCGCTTGACGGCCGCAGCGGCTTCGGCGCGAACGCCGGGTTGTTCCAGCAAGGGCAAGGCGAGTTTCAGCGCCGCGGGATCCGCGTCGCCGCCGAGCGCGCCGAGAACCTGTTTGAGCTCGTCGTCCCCGCGCGCGCCCGCGAGCAATTCGCGATACCGGCCCAGGAGTTCTTCGTTCGGCGCGGCGTTGGCGGCTTCGGCCAGCCGCACCAAACCGCGCAGCGCGGGGGAGCGATGCGAGTCGCCGTCGGGTTTCGTCCAGATAATAAACAACGGATTCCAAGCCGACATGTCCGGCCATTCGGCCAGGGCGCGAACGGCAGCATCCTGCACACGGGGATCAGTGTCACCCACCGCCACGTTTAACGCAGCGAGGGCCGATGCGTCGCCGCAGGCGGGGAGGAGCCGTAACAGGGCGCAGCGGCCGGCCACGTCGCGGTTCTGATTGAGCGCGTCGCGCACCGCGGTGGAACGGCGGGCCGCATCCTCGGTCGCGGCGACAGCTTGTTCGACGAAGCCTTCGACCTCCGAGCGCAGGGCCGCGTCCCGGAGCGCGGCAAATTTCTGGAGCAGGAGCGTGAGCGAATCGCCCGCGCCGGCCCGGGCGAGGACGCGATAAGCGGCCTTGGCGACGGCGGGATTGGGATTGTCCGCCTCTTCCAGCAGCAAGGTCGTGACTTGTGGGCTGGGCCGGGTCGCAAGGGTGGCAATCAGCCTGGCGCGCTGGTCGCCTTGAGCACCTTTGATTTCAGCGATGATGGCTTGGTCCGTGGCGCGGTCGCTTGGCAGACTGCCGAGCGCGGATCCGAGTTCGCGAATTTCGTCACTGTCCTTTGCCGTGGCAAGGGTGCGGGCAAGCGGCCGCACGGCAGTAGCCCCGCCGAGTTGACCCAACGCTGCGGCGGCGGCGCGCCGGATCCCGGCATCGGAGGATTCCAAGCTGCCGATGATGGCCGCGCGAGCCGGGGCGTCGCCGCGGGCGGCGAGACTCTCAATCAGCCAAACCTTTTCTGCGTTCGTAAGGGCTGGCAGTTCGCGCGCAAAGGCTTCCGAAGCGGTTTCGGACCGCAACGTACGCACGGCCGTAATCGCCACGGGTTTCAACAAGGCATCGCCGTTCCGCAGCGTTTGCAAAATGCGTTGCTCGCCGCCGTCCGGGTCCAGCCGCATCAGCGCAATGAACGCTCCACGTCGGACATTGGCGGGTTGCGACGTTGCGAGCAATTCCTCGTAAATTCTAGCGGCGGCTTTGGCCTTGCCGGATTCGGCAAGTTGTGCGGCGCAACGGAGTGACGCATCGGCGAGCGCGCGTTGGCCGGTGGGATTGGCTTCCTTGCGCAGGGCGGCGAGCTCCTTGGCGGCCGATTCGGTGGCGATCTTGCCGAGCGCCCGGATGGCCGCTTCCGCCACCGCCGCATCCGCGTCGCGCGCCAGTTTGGACAGTGGCTTGACTGCTTTCGCATCCCGGCGGTTGCCAAGCGTGGAAATAATCTGCCGGCGACCCATGTCCCGTGAGGCGGGCAAGGCGTCGCGGAGGGCCTTATCCGCCTTGGCGGACGGACGGTTGCCAAAAGCGAGGCAGGCAATGCCGATGGTTTCGTTGGCTTGAAGCAACTTGGCGAGGGCCGGCACGGAGGCGTCCGAGCCGACCACGGCGAGTTGCTGGCAGGTGAAACGTTTGGCTTCAAAGGTTGAAGCCGGGGCCAGCAACTGGATCAGGGCGGCTTCAAGCTCGGCACGTTCCGCGCGTTTGCCGGCCGATTCGCGGGCGAGTTGTTCGATTCGCCGCAACGGCTCGGCATTTTGGCCCGACTCCCATTGCGCCACGGCGGCGGTGAGTTGGGAGAGGTCGGCCGCCCTTGCCGATGTCGGCAGCATCGAACCGAACAGCAGTGATCCGATAACCAGTGTCAGCGCTGACGCATACCACTCAGAAGACGCGCCAATTGGGGTGGGAGGTAGGGTCGGCGCGCTGCGCCGACCATCGGCCCGTGCAGGGCCGAAACCCTTTTGCAGATGCTTCCCGCCGGCCGCAACCGCGTTGCACCGCTGCACGCGGCGCTGGTCGGCGCAGCGCGCCGACCCTACCCCATTGGTATATGTCAGCCCTATAACCAGGGTGGCGATGGTTTGCGGTTTCACCGTCGGGAATACGAAGGTTGAAGTTTTCATTTTGGAAATTAACCGCCGATCAAACGCACCACGGAACGCGTGGCTCACGCCACAGCATCCGGTTGGCCGCTTCGTCATTGAATTGTTCCTTGAGCGGATCCCACTTCAGCTTCCGGTTGAGGCGGGCGCTGATGGTCATAGCTTCGACGATGCTCTGCGCGCGGTGGGCAACTTCGGGGTGGCAGAGCGTGGGTTGGCGGCTGCGAATGGAAGCGAGCAGGTTGCCGATGTGCCCGCCGGCGTTGGCCCAACTCGGGCCGCCGCTGGTCTTCAAACTCAAGATGGATTTGGGATTGGCCGTGACGACATCCGTGTTGTCGTCAACTTGAATCCAACCCTCGTCGCCGAGGTAACGGATGTAGCGGTCGTTGAACCCACCACGCTGATAGATGACCCCCTTGATCCCATTCGCGTAGCGGCAACGGAACGTGCCCGAGATGGCCGTCTCGCTCATGTACTTGACCGGATCGGGCCAGACGAGGTCGGACGTTTCGAATTCGACCGGGCCGGTGTTGTCCGTGCCAAGCACCCATTGCATTTGATCGGTGTAATGCGTGCCCATGTCGGTGTGCATGCCTTCGCCGGTGTCCCAAAAGCATGTCCAGTTGTCCACGCGTGCCTGCACGAACGGTCGCCATTGCACGGGGCCGAGCCACTGGTCGTAATCCCAGCCGGCCGGGACAGGCGTGGATTTGGAGTGGGGAACGGTCGCGCCGTTCCAGACTTGCGACTCGACGGTATGCACACGGCCGATTTTTCCTTGAAGCACCATGTCGCGCGCGAACCGATACGAGGC
>JANOHH010000226.1:0-2538 GCA_031406395.1 Verrucomicrobiota bacterium
GCCTCGGTTCAAGCGCCGTATGCCGGCGGCGAGCTAGTCACCAAGCCGCTGAAGTTTACCGGCGATCGGTTGGAACTGAATTTCTCGACTTCCGCCGCCGGCTCGATTCGGGTTGAAATCCAAGATGCGGCGGGCCAACCCATCAGTGGATTCGCAGCCGGCGATTGCGTGGAGATCGTCGGCAACGAAATCGAGCGCTTCATCCGTTGGAAAAGCGGCGCGGATGTTTCTTCGCTCGCGGGCAAGAGCGTTCGGCTGCGTTTCGCCATGAAGGACGCCGACCTTTACGCGTTGCGGTTTGCCAACTCGCCCACGGGCAAATAACCTGAAATGACAATCCCATGTCCGCAACCGACAATCTGAAATGTCCTTGGGGCAGGCAATTTCACTTTACTCGTAGCCGCCGAGGTAAGGAGGCGGACGGTTGCCTGACAGCGCAGTGTCCGCCTCCTCACGTCGGCGGCTACATTGCGAGCTTGTCTCAGTCGCAACTCAAATTACCGCGGCTGGCATTTGCCATCAGTCTGCTCGTGCTGGCTGTCGGGAGCATGGGAGCTGCGGAAAGTTCGGCGCCGGATTTCACCGTAAAACTGGAGACCGTCATGAAGCACGACGATGGGCAGTTCCTCTGGTTTCATCCGCGCGTGGCAGCCATCCCCTGCCCTGGCCCGAACGGACCGGCGGTCGTGATGACGATTCAAAAGCACCTAAGGATTTCGGATTATTACTCCGGCCTCTATGTGATGATGCGCAAGCAAATGGATGCGCCGTGGACCGGGCCGGTGTTGCCGCCGGAACTGGATTGGCAGCCACAAGCCGATGGCGTCACCATCAGCGTTGCCGATGTCACTCCCGGTTGGCACGCGCCGACCGGAAAATTGCTCGCCATCGGCTGCCAGGTCCGTTACAGCCCCAAGGGCGAGCAACTCGACGATGTCACCCGCGCGCACCAGACCGTTTATGCCGTCTTCGATCCGAAAACAGAGCGCTGGTTGAAGTGGCAAGTCCTCGAACTCCCGCCGGACGAGCAATTCAACTTTGCGCGTAATGCCTGTTCGCAGTGGCTCGTCCGACCCGATGGCCGCCTGCTCATCCCGCTCTACATCGGTCGCAATTCCCAGGACCCGTTCAGCACGACCGTCACCGAATGCCGCTTCGACGGCACGAAGCTGACCTACCAGCGGCACGGATCGGTGTTAAAGCTGAACGTCGCGCGCGGACTTTTCGAACCTTCATTGATCGCGTTCCACGGCCGTTACTTCCTCACGCTCCGCAACGACGAGCGGGGCTACGTGAGCGTGAGCGACGACGGCTTGCAGTTCGCCGAACCAAAGCCCTGGCTTTTCGACGACGGCGCGGAGCTGGGCAGCTACAACACACAACAACATTGGCTCGCGCACAGCGACGGACTTTTTCTGATTTATACCCGACGCGGGGCGAAGAACGATCACATCATGCGCCACCGGGCACCGCTGTTCATGGCGCAGGTGGACTTGACCGCGATGCGAGTCATCCGCCGCACAGAGAAAATCGTCGTGCCGGAGCGCGGGGCAGAACTTGGTAATTTTGGCGCGTCGGCCATCAGCCCATCCGAGTCCTGGATCACCGTCTCGGAAGGCATGTTCATGAAAGACTCGCGGGCGCGCGGGGCCGAGGGTGCAACTGTAATCGCCCGAGTGGTGTGGCGCAAAACCAACCAGCTGGCCGGGCCGTCGCCGTAGGCCAGGTGAAGCATTCAGTCGCCTCCTTGGCAGCGGAGGTACGGCTGCACCCCATGGCGGCTGCCCGCCGGCGAAAAACACTGGAAATCCGGATTTTCCGCCCTGAGACACGAGGACGGCGGGTCGGCGGCTCCGCCCCGAAAGCGAAGGCGCGAACCACCGCGAGGGTGAAACCGAACAGAAGAGCCACGTGACCGTCCGGTCAGGCACGACGGTTTGGATCTTCGTTACCCTCCCTTTGTTGACCGGCGCTTGCATTCGCAGTGCATGCCATGGTTCGCCAACCATAGTAGCCTTGAAAGCATGTCAGCGGGCCGCGGTTTCGTTTTGTTGGATGGACAATTTGCTGATCAGCGCTAAGCTTCGCCTCGTCCGCCGGCCCGCTCGGGATTGATTCGTCACGGATCAACCCAAGGGTAAGCGGTCCAAAACAATAAAAAACATGAAATCAATCAAACTCCTCGCCCTAATCGTATGCGCTGCCGCCCTCGTGGCCGGCTGCGCCACCAAGAAATGCTGCTCCACCGAAACGGCCACCGCCGCCTGCGGCATGAAATGCTGCACGGACAGCAAAGCCTATTGCGCCACCTGTCCGACCTGCACGGCCAAGAAGTAAGCAACCCCAACTCATCACGCGGCCAAAGGTTTGCCTTTGGCCGTTTTTGTTTTTGGAAAAGCGGTGCAGCCACCCTGCCCTGCGAACTGCTGCCTCAAACGCTCGGGGGTGTGAGACAAACTTCAGATGGTTTGTGGTTTCGCGGCCATTTTTTCCTTGAAGATGTCTAGCTGCTAGTCATATTGGTGGAAATGAACTCAA
>JANOHH010000264.1:0-9573 GCA_031406395.1 Verrucomicrobiota bacterium
GAAAGCGGCCAAGGACGCGATCCTCGGCGCCAAGTAAGCTGTTTTTGTCACGCAGGCACTCTGACGCTCGTCGGAGTGCCTTTTTTATTGTTTCATTCCATCCATGAAGGTTGCTGTTGTTGGCTGTGGCGCGGTGGGCAGTTATTACGGGGCAAGGCTTTGCCGCGCCGGCCACGAAGTGCATTTCCTGCTCCGGTCGGATTACGAAGTTGTAAAAAAGGAGGGTGTTCAGGTTCGCAGCTCGGCGGGAGATTTTCGGGCGCGACCACAGTGCGCGATCACGCCGGAGGAAATCGGCGCAAGCGACGTGGTTTTGATCGCGTTGAAAACGACGGCGAACGCGCAGTTCGTCGAATTGCTACCGCCCCTGGTCAGTCCCCAGACCGCCGTAGTGACTTTGCAGAATGGTCTGGGCAATGAAGTGCAATTGGCGCGATTTTTCCCCGAGGAACAGATTCTGGGTGGACTTTGTTTCGTTTGCCTCAACCGCACGGCCCCCGGCGTGATCGAGCATCTGGCGCATGGGTTGATCGTGCTGGGTGAGTTTGATCGCCGTCCCGAGTCGCGGACCCACGAGATCGCGGCGGCGTTTGAAAACGCGGGCGTGCCGTGCAAGGTCACGGACAATCTCGCCCGCACTCATTGGGAGAAACTGGTTTGGAATGTTCCATTCAACGGACTGGGGGTGGCCAGCGCCGCAGGTTACGAGGCATTGCTCACGCAACCTACGATCATCAACCCCGCGCTCGGCCATTGTCTGACGACCGAAAAACTTCTGGCGGACGCGCGCTGGGAGACACTGGTGAGCGAACTCATGGATGAAATCATCGCTGTCGCCAACGCGCTGGGATTGGGCGTTGCCGCATCGCTCCGGGACATTCAAATCACCCGGACGCGAACCATGGGAGCTTACAGGGCTTCGACTCTGCTCGATTTTGAACTCGGCCGGCCCCTGGAATTGGAGAGTCTATTTCTCGAGCCGTTGCGGCAGGCGAGAGCGGTGGGCGTGCCAGCACCTCGACTTTCCGCCCTGTGCGCGGTGTTACAACAGCTTGATGCGCTCCGGTCGTCCCAGTCTTGATCTCCTCCGCCGGTGCTGAAACCTCTGACCTACATCGGATGAGGAGCGACCGAATTTCAGACTCGATGCCCTCAACACTCCCATCGTAATTGACCAGTCCGCTGAGTTGTGTTCAGAATCAGGAATGGCAAAGACTGATTTACAAATCGAGAAAATCACCAGCGGCACGGGTCCTCTTCCTCAAAAGGGCCAAACCGTTTCTGTACACTACACCGGCTGTTTCACCGATGGCAAAAAGTTCGACAGCTCGGTGGATCGCGATGAGCCGTTCAGTTTTGTGTTAGGCGAAGGGCAAGTCATCGCTGGTTGGGATCTTGGCGTCGCGAAGATGAAAGTCGGCGAGAAGGTCAAACTCACCATTCCGCCGGAGCTTGCCTATGGCCGGGACGGTTATCCCGGCGCCATCCCGCCGAATTCAACCCTTGTCTTCGAAGTCGAACTGCTTGGCGTCGAGTAGGACTTTGGTGCGTTGGCCGTTCAAAGCTCCGAGAGGAACCAGCCTTCCACCTTCTCCCGCGCCCAAGGCGTTTTCCGCAGAAAGGTCAGGCTGGATTTCACGGTGGGATTGAACTGAAAACACCGGATCGGAATGCGCCGCCCCATCTCGCTCCAACCGTGACGCTGGACGAGTTGATTGATGATGCTTTCCAGCGTGACGCCATGCAATGGATCACGGGGGTGGTTGGGAGCGTCTGCCATAGTGCTGAGAGGCTATTTGAAGCCTTCGCCACCGTCAAAGCAACCCGCCCAGAAAACGCGTTCCCCGATTCCAAAGCTCGCCGAAGGGCTGCGCGCCTTCTATGCTCCGACTCTGGTTCATGACTGAAGCGGGCATCATCAAGTTTTTCAATCGCTACACCGGCCAGGTGGAGCAGGAACAGGTTTACGGCGCAGCCTGGATGCGCTGGACCTATTGCAATCCGTTCGGACGGGTGGCGCTGGAGGCATTCGTCAAGCGCCCGTTCTTCTCACGCTGGTATGGTTGGCGGATGGATCGATCGGCCAGCGGGAACAAGATATTGCCGTTCATCCGCAACTTTGGCCTCGACGTAAATGAGTTTGCCGAACCGCCGGAATCATTTCGCACATTCAACGAATTCTTCTATCGCCGACTCAAACCCGCCGCGCGCCCCGTGGATAAAGATCCCAACGCCGTGGTGTTCCCCGCTGATGGCCGGCATCTTGGTTACCCCGATGCCTCGCAGATTAAAGGCGTATTTGTGAAGGGTCAACGTTTTGACCTCGGACGACTGCTCGACAATGCCGATCTCGCCGCACGCTACGCCTGCGGCACGCTCGTGCTGTCGCGATTGTGTCCGGTGGATTATCACCGATTTCATTTTCCGCTCGCCGGAAATCCTTCCAATACCACCCGGCTCGATGGCCCGCTTTATTCGGTGAATCCCATCGCTCTACGCCGCAATTTAAGCTACCTCTGGCAAAATCGCCGCACGCTCACGACGTTGGAAACGGAACGGTTCGGCACGGTATCGCTGCTGGAGATTGGGGCGACCAATGTCGGCTCCGTCGTGCAGACTTACCGCCCCGGAACGGCTGCCGCCAAGGGAGACGAGAAAGGTTATTTCCGCTTTGGCGGGAGTTCCACACTGCTGCTATTCGAGCCTGGTCGCGTGCGCTTGGCGGATGACCTGGTCGCGCAGAGTTCCAATCAGCGCGAACTCTATGCAAAAGTTGGTGACCGTTTGGGAACGGCCGCCTGAAAGCCCGATCTCACGCCGCCGTAAGCGCAGCGCGTTCGTCGGCGATGCCGCCGGTCTTCTCCAGAAAATAATCGTAGCCCCCCGCGTAGGGCGTGATCTGACCAGCGTTCACGTGCAACACCTTGGTGGCAATCTGCCGGATGAAATGCACGTCGTGCGAAATAAAGATGAGCGTGCCTTCATAACGTTCCAAGGCCAAGGTCAGCGATTCCACGGTGTTAATGTCCAGATGCGTCGTCGGTTCGTCCATGAGGAGGAGGTTGGGCGGATCTACCAGGAACTTGATGAGATTCAAGCGACTCTTCTCCCCTCCGCTCAACACCGCGGTTTTCTTGAAAATGTCATCCTTGCGGAACAAAAACGACCCCAGAATACCGCGCGCCTCGTTTTCCGGTAGTAAGGGGGCACTCGCAATCACTTCATCGAGCACTGTGCGCTCGGGGTCGAGCGTGTCGGCGCGATGCTGGCTGAAATAACCGATCTTGGCGTTGTGCCCCAGGTCGCGTTCCCCTTTTTGGAAGGGCACCACACCCGCCAGAATTTTCAACAAGGTCGATTTGCCGGCACCGTTTGGGCCGACCAGCACCGTCCGCTCGCCGCGCTCCACCGTGAGGTCAAGGCCGCGATAAACCTGGTTCGTACCGTAGGCCATGTGAATGTCAACCAGTGACACGGCGCGCTGCCCACCGCGCGGCGGTTGCGGAATCTGAAAGCGGAACGGCTTGCGCGGCGCCTGCGGTTGCTCGATCAACTCCATCCGTTCAATCTGCTTGAGCTTGCTCATCGCTTGCGACGCCTTGGAAGTTACGGAACGAAAGCGGGACACGAATTCCTGAAGCGCGGCGATCTCCTTCTGCTGATTCTTGTAGGCGGCCAGTTGCTGCTCGTAACGCTCCTCCCGTTGCCGGAGGAAGTCGGTGTAATTGCCCGTGTAGGCGATCAATTTCTTCTCCGTGATTTCATGAACCTGACTCACAACCTCATCCATGAACTGGCGATCATGGGAAATCAGCAGTACTGCGCCGGAATAATTCTTCAGATAATCCTGCAGCCAAAGCAGGGCCAGCAGATCGAGATGGTTCGTGGGTTCATCCAACAGCAGAAGGTCCGGCGCCATCACCAGCAATCGCGCCAGCCGCGCCCGCATAATCCAGCCGCCGCTCATCTCCTTCGCCTTGCGGTCGAAATCGGTGTCGCGAAAGCCGAGGCCGCGCAGCATCTTCTTCGCCTTGGTTTCCACCTCGGCATCGTTCAGTGCATCGTACTTCGCGTGCGCTTCCATGTATTCCGGGCTGGACACCGCGCCCGCCTTCTCCAGTTCGTGGAGTCGGTTTTCTAGTTGCGGCAATTCGTCCACCCGGCCGGTGGCGACTTCCAGCACTGTTTCGTCCCCATGCCCTTCGGCCTCCTGCGGGAGATAACCCACCATCGTCCATTCATCGCGCTCCACCGTGCCGGAGTCCGGCTCGCGTTCTTTGAGGATGATGGAAAACAGCGTTGATTTGCCGGCGCCGTTCGGCCCGACGAGTGCCACGCGGTCGCCGTAATTCACCTGGAACGACGCGTTTTCGAACAGGGTGCGTGCGCCGAGCGTTATCTTGAGATCACGAATAATGAGCATGAAATAATAATGGTGGCGGACGGCTTCCGTTACGAAACGAACAGATAGAACTCCGCCCGAGGCGGACTCAAGGAATTGCCAACGGCCACACGAGTCGCATAGAGTATCGTGGAAACAGGTAGCGTCAATTGCCCATTTGAGCAAGGGGATGGATTGATAGGCGCATTCACGGCGCTCGACAACCGCGGGGCGTTTTTGAAATGCTGAAGGCGTTATGAAACCTCGCGTTCGGTTTGCCCCTTCGCCAACGGGCTATCTCCACATCGGCGGCGCCCGCACTGCTTTGTTCAACTGGCTGTACGCCCGCCATACCGGTGGCACCTTCGTTCTCCGAATCGAGGACACCGACGCGGCCCGCAACTCGCAGGAAGCCGTGGAAGTCATTCTCGATGACCTTCGCTGGCTGGGCCTCGCTTGGGATGAAGGTCCGCTTACTGCCGACGCCACCGGCCCGTGCAAAGGCGATCGGGGACCTTATTTTCAAAGTCAGCGCAAAGAAAACTACCAGCGTCGTGTCGAAGCGCTCTTGTCTCGCGGCCTCGCCTACGAACATGAAGGTGCGATCAAATTCAAGATGACCCGCGAACCGATCACAATCCCCGACCTGGTCGTCGGTCACGTCGTGCGGCCGCTGACCGACCGGGAGGAGCAGGATCCGGATTGGGTGCTCGTGCGCTCCGATGGCCAGCCCGTGTTCCACTTCGTAAACGTGGTGGACGACCTGGAGATGGGCATCACCCACGTCATTCGCGGCGAGGATCACTTGAGCAACACGGCCAAGCACATCGCGCTCTTCCGCGCTTTCGGCGTCGAGCCACCGAAGTACGCCCACATCCCGCTGATCCTAAACGGCGACGGCAGCAAGATGAGCAAACGCGACCGCGGCGCGTCCCTTACGACCTACACCGACGAAGGCTTCCTCCCTGAGGCCGTAAACAATTATCTCTGCCTCCTCGGCTGGTCGCCCAAGGACAACACTGAAAAGCTTTCGCTCGCCGAAGTCGTCGAACGTTTCGACTTGCCGCAAATTCTCCGGCACAACGCCAAGTTCGACTTCGAGAAACTCGTCTGGCTGCAAGGTGAATACTGCCGCGAACTCGCCCCCGATCGCTTCTACGAACTCGCGGTCCACGCCTTCGCCAAGGCGAGCATTGACACCAATCAGTTCGACACCGGCTACGTCAAAGCCGCGCTCGACACCTGCCGGGGCAAGATCAAGACTTTCGCCGAACTGCCTGCGTACGCCGGATTTTATTTCCGCGAGGAGATTACCTACGACCCCGAAGCCGCGAAGAAAGCGTTCGTGCCCGAGAACAAACCACGGGTGGAAAAACTCCGCGACGCCATCGGGAGACTCATCTCATTCGACGCTGCCGCCATCGAAGGCTTGCTCAAAGCCACCGCGACCGAACTGGGCGTGAAGGTGGGGGTGCTCATCCACCCGACCCGGCTTGCCGTCACCGGCAATCCCAACGGGCCGAGCCTCTACCACCTCCTCGAAGTCTTGGGGAAGGAAAAGGTGATGGCGAGGATTGAAAGCGCGCTTGAAAAAGCGCCTTTCAGCGTTCGCTCAGACGATGCAGAAGATGTTTGGTTCTCGCTTGGCCTTGATTGGTTGCCGAACCTTCAATCATTCTTCGTCGGGCAGGGGATCAAAGTCGCCGAGGATAATGTGGTTCGAGCGAGTGAACCAGAAGTCGATGGCGAAACACGCGAAGTATTTCGCCCGCTTCGGGCTGTTGGTGCGACCATAGAAAGAATCGCAAAAGCACTCTTTGATTATCTGGCTGGCAGAGAATGCGTTTTGGAAATCAGAACCGAAGTTGAAATAATTGAAGTGGTTAAGCAGGACTCGCCTCAAAAGATTGAGAGGTTTTTGCGCACACACAAAGGCACGACATTCAATTTGAGAATCAAGTTATGACGTGCAGTTCCCGTTCGATAAGCGATGTAAGATTTAGTTAGCCTGAACAATTGCTGTATGAAGCTCACATTAGATCGGCCTCGCATAGATCAGTATCCGACTGCCAAGATACTTGATGAATTGCGGCGGGTTGCGGACATCTATGAAAACCAGCGCTTTTCTCGACACGAGTTTGATCGGGTTGCCAAGAATTGTAAAGGTTCTGTGGTTTTGGCTCGGTTCGGTTCTTGGCAGGCCGGATTGGACGCAGCAGGGTTGAGACTTGAGAAAGTAAAAAAGAATCGGTCGCTCATTTCAGACGCCGATCTTTTTGTGGAAATGGGCAGGGTTTGGAATATGATTGGCCACCGGCCTTCAAAAGATGAGTGGCATCAGTGCAGTCCGTGCTACTCATACACCACCTACAAAACCCGATTCAAGGGATGGGTGAACGCCTGTGCCGCGTTCATTGAACATATGTCCTCTGGACAGCCTGATATTGCTAATTCTGCGCCCGAGATTCCTCCAGAGGATATCCCTGCTATTCCGCTTCGCATTGATGCATCGGATAAGCGAGGCATCCCGATGAAGCTCCGTTATCGAGTGCTTGCTCGTGATAATTTCAAATGTGTGGCTTGCGGTCGAAGTCCTGCAACCCACGCCGGAGTCATCCTTCACATCGACCACGGCGTTCCATATTCAAAAGAGGGTAGGACGGTTCTTGAGAATTTGCGCACTCTCTGTAACGAATGTAACTGGGGAAAAGGTTGTGAGGAATAAACGAAAATCCCTACTGCATACTGGAGCCTTTTCTTGATCACGACTGATATCTCAGAGTCGTATTCCGGCAGATACCACGGTTTCCAAGCTTGCGTTTTGGGAGTCGGTTTCTGATGCTCGCGTGCATTAAATATGGCGAAACGAGCTTTAATCACCGGCATCACGGGGCAGGATGGGTCGTATCTGGCGGAGTTGCTTCTGGCCAAGGGCTACGAAGTGCATGGCATCATCCGACGGGCGAGCACGTTCAACACGGGGCGGCTCGATCCGATTTACGAAGACCCGCACGCCAGCCGGAAACGGTTGTTCCTCCACTACGGCGATCTGAGCGATGCGAGTGCGTTGTCACGATTGATCCTGAAGGTCCAGCCCGACGAAATCTATAATCTGGCAGCGCAAAGCCACGTGCGCGTCAGTTTCGACTGCCCGGAATATACGACGGATATCACGGCCACCGGCGCCATCCGGCTGCTCGAAGCGATTCGCGAGACCGGGATCAAGCCGCGGTATTATCAAGCCTCCTCGTCCGAGATGTATGGCAAGGTCATGGAGATCCCGCAGAAAGAGACCACGCCATTTTATCCGCGCAGTCCGTACGGTTGCGCCAAGGTTTACGCGTATTGGATCACGGTGAACTACCGCGAGTCGTACGGGTTGCACGCCAGCAATGGAATTCTCTTCAACCACGAATCGCCCCGGCGCGGCGAAACGTTCGTGACGCGAAAGATCACGCGGGCGGTGGCCCATATCCAGGCCGGACTGCAGGATAAACTTTACCTCGGTAACCTGGACGCGAAACGCGACTGGGGTTACGCGAAGGAATACGTGGAGGCCATGTGGCTGATGTTGCAGCAGGACCAACCGGACGATTACGTGATCGCCACCAATGAGACGCATTCCGTGCGCGAATTTCTGGAAGTCACCTTCGCGCACGCCGGCTTGGACTGGCAGAAGTATGTGGAAATTGACCCGCGCTACTATCGACCGGCGGAAGTCGAGTTGTTGATCGGCGACGCCAGTAAAGCGAAGCGGCAAATGGGCTGGGAGCCGAAGACCAAATTCGTAGAGTTGGCGAAGTTGATGGTGGATGCGGACATCGAACTGCTCCGGCGGCACCGCACCGGCGAGATCAAGGTTGCCGGCTGAGGGGAAAGCCCAAGCCGCTCATCATTTCTTGCCTTAGTTAACGGGATCGATGAACCGCCTCTTCGCCTCCAATCAGTGGCTAGTTTTGAAACTACTTTTTGACTCGTTCTGAGGCAGCCGCGGTTTCGCGAATGATTGGTGGCGATTTTCGGGTTGAACCCACATTGGATTCCCGCTGCTTCAACCAAGCAACTGGTGCGGGCAGACCGCATGGAACACCGGTTGCTTGTCCGACAGGGCATGCGAACAACCACATTGCCTTCTCATTCGGATGACGTGCTGACGGAGCAGTCCGTCGCCAGATCTTCGCGACCCGCAGGGGTGGATAGTAAAGATTTCGGCGTCATAAAAAGTAGTCTTTCAAGCGGCAAGATTCAGAACGCCAGCCCTGAAAAAAAGACGATTCCATTCAACCGGTCATCCCTGTTGGGAAGGGAATTGGAACATATTTTTCAAACAATGACCATCGGTCAGATCGCAGGCGACCAGATGTACTCGAAGAAGTGCCACGCGCTGCTAGAGGAGACGTTAGGAGTGAAGCGGGCCCTAGTGACCACTTCCTGCACCCATGCACTCGAGATGTGTGGCCTGCTGCTCGATATCCAACCGGGCGACGAAGTCATCCTGCCCTCCTTCACTTTTGTCTCAACGGCAAATGCGTTTGCGCTGCGGGGGGCTCGTATTGTGTTCGCCGACATCCGGTCAGATACTCTGAACCTCGATGAAACCCGGCTTGAGGCCCTGATTTCTGCACGAACCAAGGTCATCGTGGTGGTGCATTATGCCGGGGTGGGTTGTGAGATGGATGTCATTTGCGAAATCGCCGGACGGCACGGCGTGGGGGTGGTGGAAGACAATGCCCACGGATTATTTGGAAAATTCCGGGGTCGTTGGTTGGGCAACTTCGGATGTCTGGCGGCCCAAAGCTTTCATGAAACCAAGAACATCACGTGCGGAGAAGGTGGCGCATTGCTCATCAATGACGACCACTTTGTTGAACGAGCCGAAATCATTCGTGAGAAGGGCACGAATCGAAGTCGGTTTTTCCGTGGCGAGGTTGACAAGTATTCCTGGGTGGATATCGGATCGAGTTTTGTCATGAGCGATGTGCTGGCGGCCTTCCTGTTCGCGCAACTGGAAGTGCGGGGGAATATTCAGGCCCGGCGGAAGCAAATTTGGAACTATTACGATGAGAATTTGAGAGATTGGGCAGGCGCGTGCGGGGTCGGTTGTCCGGTAGTGCCGGCGCACTGCGAGCAAGCGTACCACATGTATTACCTGGTGATGGATTCCCCCGAACAGCGCCACCGGTTCGGCCATG
>JANOHH010000268.1:0-8029 GCA_031406395.1 Verrucomicrobiota bacterium
AAATCGGCGATGAACGCGATGGTTTGCTGATCGGCTTCGGCGGCGGAGCATTTCAAAACTTCCAAGCCGCACGCCAAGCCCACGCGACGGTAAATGCCGGGTTTGCGAGCGGCGCAGAATTTCATTCCGGCCCCGAGGCACAAGGCATTCGCCAGACCGTGGTGCATGCCGCAGATGGTCGAAAGCGGATGTGCGAGTGAATGGACCACCCCCAAATCCTTTTGGAACGCCACCGCACCCATCGCCGCCGCAACCAGCATGTGACCGCGCGCTTCGAGGTCGTCGCCCTGGGCGTAAGCGCGGGGCAATGCTTCAATGATGAGGCGGATTCCTTCGAGCGCAATGCCAACGCACATCGGATGGAATTGCGGGCAGGTGAAGCTTTCAATGCAATGCGTCAGGGCGTCCGCACCGGTGGCAGCGGTGAGCTTGGCCGGCAAACCAACCGTGAGCTGCGGATCCAGAATGACCAGTTTTGCCAGCAACTCGGGATGAAAGAGAACGGCCTTCCGATGCGTGGCGTCCAGCGTAATGACGGAGCTGCGACCGACTTCACTGCCAGTGCCGGCCGTGGTCGGGATGGCGATGCAAGGTGCGAGGCCGGACCAATCGGGTTCATCGTAGAATTTGGCGAAATCGAATCCCGGACGTTTGACGAGCAGGCGCGCGGCTTTGCCCGCGTCCAGCGGGCTGCCGCCGCCGAGCGCGATCACGCCATCGCACCCGTGGTCGCGATAGCATTGGGCCGCCTCCCGCACGTCCTGCTCGATCGGGTTGGGATGCACACCGGAATAAACGAACCACTCCCGGTCCCTCCCGGCCGCGCCCAGCGCTTCCGCCACCGCCCGAAAAGTTGGCGTATTCACCAGTCCGCCGTCGGTCACGACCAGGGGGCGGCGGATTGAAAGCCGCTGGCAGCGCGCAGGCAATTCAGAAATTGCGCCGGCGCCGTAGAGGGTTGGGGTGGGAAATGAGAATGAGGTCAAGTTCATAAAGTAAAGGTTAGATCAGTTTGGTATCTTCGCGCCGCCGTTGCGTGAAACAGCAGTAATGCGTGTAGCCGGCGCTTTTTGCCAGGGTAACGGCCTCGGCGAAATTCATGCCCACTTCGCCGGGCGCATGCGCATCCGAACCGAACGTGATCGGCACGCCGAGTTTTGCGGCCAACTGCACGATTTGCGGGCTGGGATAAATCTCCTTGCAGTCCTTGCGCAGGCCGGCGGTGTTGAGCTCCATCGCCACGCCTTTGCGCTGGGCAGCTTCCAGAAACTTGGTGAAGAGCGGCGTGCAATCCTGCTTTGGGTAAAAACGAAATTTCTTGCAGAGATCGGCATGCCCGATGATTTCAAACAGGCCCGACTCGGCGGCTAGGGCGAGCCGATCGAAATAATCCGTCCACACTTCAAAGACATCGCGGTTTTGCCACTCCGAAAGTTTGTTCGGGTTGTCCAGCGCCCAGGAGCCCGAGACGTAATGGACGGAGCCGATCAGATAATCCCAAGGATGCCGCGCGGCCAGTTCTCTGATCCAATCCTCGAGGCCGGGGATGAAATCCACTTCCAAGGCCAGCTTGATGATCAACTGCGGCTGATCACGCCGGGCTTGCTGGACTTTTTCGACGTAGGCGTCAAGGTCTGCCGCGAGCAGTCGCCAGTCGTCCCAGTCGTCGCGCGGCATGGGATTGTGTTCGGAGAAGCCGATTTCTGTGAGCCCTAGGCGGACGGCGTGTGCCGCCAGTTCGGTCGGCTCGCCGGTGGCGTGCCGACACAGCGGCGTGTGCATGTGATAATCCGCAGGCAACGACATTCGCAGAAGCTATTCAGTGCCACCGCAGCGCGACAAGCGTTTTTCCAACCGGAGCCCCAGGGCAGCCGCCCCAGCACGACGGAGTTGACACGTCCAGCGCTGGCCAATTCTGGGGTAAATGCTTTTCGCCATCTCACGGACCCGGGACCGTGGCGCTCCCGGAAACTCATCTTCCGACGAAACTGGTGCGACTGATGAAACGAAGCCGGGATCCAGCATCGTGACCGTTTGGGGATTTGAACAAAGTGATGCCGCTGAAAGAGACCGCCGTCGAATTCGCCCAGTACGGCCAGAAAGCCGGCGGAATCGCCCATGAAACTGATTGCGATCAAAGGCCATGGACACCTTTGCTTTGCGGCCTCTTCCATTCACCGGAACTGGTGATCTTCGCCCTCGTCCACGCCCGGGCCGGTGAAAGCCCCAAAAACATGATTGATCGGAACGCGCGTTGCCGCACCCGCCCCACGGTTCGCGGCCCCGAGTTTTTCCGCTGCCCGGCAAAACGCAGGATTGCGCGATGCGATCCAACCGATCACGATGTCGCCGTGCGTAGTCTTAATCATGTCCACAAATTCTCGGTGGCCGCCTTGTCGATGGTCGCATTGGCATTCAAGGTTTGCGGCCAAACCAATGTGCCGCTGGAAATCCTGGCGACGGACGCCACGAATTATTTGAATCAGCCGGTCATCGTACGCGATGTGGTGGTGCAGGTGGCGCAACGCACGACCGTCGCGCTGCTGAACCTGAATCATAGATATCCCGATTCGCCACTCACCTGTGTGATCCGCAGCGCCGATACGAATAGATTTCCGGATCCGCAAAGCTATCTTGGCCAACGGGTCGAAGTTTCCGGACACATTACTGAGTATCAAGGACGCCCCCAAATCATTCTCACCAACCCAAACCAGATCAACATCCTGAATGCCCTTCCAAGCGATTTACCCTCCCCGCTGGTAACCGCTGAACCTGCGACCAAACCTGTGGCATTGGATCAGCCGGCAGCGATTGCTCTGGTGACCCCGCAATCCGTCGTCACCGCCGAAGCGAAATCCGACCGCGCGATCTGGTGGATTATTGGCTTGTTTGGGGCCGTTATCGCTTTGTTTGGCACCTTGATCTTGTTGTTGTGGTGGCGGGGCGTTGGTAATTACGGCGCCCGTGCGCCGCAGCCAGCCCTGGCCCGGCTGACGGGGCCCGCAGACGAGCCGCCTGATCCTGCGGCCGTTGAGGAATGGAAACAGCGCGCAATCGCGGCAGAGGCGATGGCCGGCCGGCAAGGACAGATTCTTCGTGAACAACTCATGCCCGAGCTGGCGGAATTCGCCAAACAAAGCCTCGTGCAAGGACTTTATGCCCAACGAAACGCGCTGATCGAGACCCAACAGGTGGCGCAGCAAGCCCTGCTGGAAATGGAATCACGACTCGCGACGCTGCAATTAACTTTGCCGGAACGTATTCGGGCTTACGAAAAGCGCATCGGCGAACTCGAAAAGGAAGTTGAATCGCAGGGCGAGGAAATGCGCGAACTAACCCGCGCCACGTTGGTGCTGGTGCGGAAGAAACTCGAAGACGAACGCGAACGCGAACGGACCACAAGCCGTTTCAATTGAGCGGCCGCCTTGACGGCCGATTCCCGCCGCCATGTTGCAACGAATGCGGTTGGGTCGTCCCGCCGCATGGCTGAAATTTTTCGCTTCAATCGTGGGCTGACCGCCCCAAAATATTCTGCGCCGTGGCCGCGCCTCCGCTTCCGGCGGTTCGCCAACGATCCATTACTCAACCGTTATCACCCGGTAGGGGGCGCGGATGCCGCCAAAGTCCAGTTGCAGGCGATCCCCGGATTTCTTGCCGCGCAGCCGCTCACCCAAGGGAGATTGCGGTGTGATGACCAGGATTTCACGGCCTTCATGCTTTACCTCCGTGCCCCCGGCTTTCGGGCCGATGAAGTAAAGCATGCGCTCACTTTGCTGCTCCACCTCGACCAACGCGCCCAGTTCAATCGGCTCGCCCGCGCCAAACTTGCGGGGCGCCAACGTTTCAAAAGCCGCGATGGCTGCTTTCGTTTCCAGGGCCTGCCGGGATTGTCCACGGGCCAGATAGGAAGCTTCCAAACCCCGCGTGTCGTACTTGTTCTCGGCCTTGTTCTGCTCATGGGTGGCCTCCGCGTGCGCCGCGTGGGCGGCCCGGAAATAGACTTCCAATTCCGCGGTCAGTTGGGCGAGGATTTTTTTGATGAGCGCGCGTTTGTTCATGACCAAGGTTGAGAAGCTTGCCCGTGTCCGGTGGGCGATGCAATTCTTTGGCGCCTGAAGCAATTGCCCGGTTGGTCTGGAGGAGGAGCTTACCCCTTGCGTTGGGTCGGGGTTTTGAGCGGGTACAAGCCCGGGCAGCAGCCAAACGCTTCGTGGAAGGCGGCGCTGAAATGGCTGAGACTGTTGTAGCCCACCTCCATGGCCACCTCGGTGACGTTGTGGCCGCCCGCCCGCAACAATTCCGCCGCCTGCTCCATGCGCAGTTGCCGCAGGTACTGGGTGATGGTTTGGCCGGTGTGATTGGAAAAAATCCGGCTCAAATAAAAATGGCTGCAACCAATTTTCTTCCCCAACTCCTCGAGCGTGGGCGGCGTGGCGAGATTTTGTTGCAACAGAAAAATCACCTGTTCGACGCGTTCCTGCGCGAGCCGCTGTTGTCGGGTGCAGAACAACTCCTGCTCCGGCTGCACCAGAAAAGTGACGGCCAGTTCCAGCGCCTTGCACTGATACCACACAGGCTGCGCGGCGGAGTAAACCGGCGGCTGCCGCAGCGTGGCGATGAGTTGCTGCTGGGCCGCCGTCAGCCGTTGCGTCGTCCCGGACACATGCTGCCGGGGCTTGCCCGCCAGCGCCGCGCGCACGATCGGATGCAACATCGCCTCCGCGCCCACGAGTTGTTTGGCAAGGAAGGGACAGGAAAATTCCACCGTGAGAAACTGGTGCAACTCACCCGCCGCGCGCTTCGCTATCAGCGGTTCCTCCGTGCGCTGATAAAAGCCCGCCGTATTCGGCCCGAATTCCGTTCGCCCCCCGCGGCCTTCCACAAAGCCGTGGCCGGCCAGATTCAGGCACAGCTCGACGCAGCCGGGATGAAAACTCGCCGCCCAGTCAAACTCCTGTTTTGCCCGAAAGTCATGCCATTCGATGCTGTAACCCACGCCGCGAAAACTGCCGAAGATCGGCTGCCAACCCGCGCCCACGTCGTGCCACGCGCCGGCTTCGGAAAACTCCGCGCCACCGCCGTTCGAACGGCGGTTGGATGGCGCGGTTGGTGAATTGAGCCTCATCGTGGTGGCGCGAATAAATCCAGCGGGCCGGATGTTCCGTCAAGAATTACCGGCTGGCAAGGGGTGAATCTCCATCCGGCGCGGGGGAAACTTGCAAAGACGGATCGCGGCGCGAGCTCCCGCTGTGATTTAGCGTTTTTGTCGCCGCAACTCCGGATGTATGGCTGTTGCGGCTGACGCCGGATCAAATGGTTCACCGAGAAACCGGGCCAAGGCGGCCACACCGGCGAGCGGCTCGGCCAGCAAGGCGGCGTAATTCACCACCCACAGCCGCACCTCCGGGCGGCGGGCGAGTTGGTGGCGGACGCGGCGAAGTTGCGCGGCGTAGGTCTCCAATAGTTTTTGCGGGTCGAGATCCGCCCGGCCACGGCCCTGGCGGGCGAGCATGTTATTCTGCGAAGCGATGACTTCGTTCAAGTCCCGTTCCATCAGGATCACGTGATAGTGTTCGTTGCGAGGCAGAAACGGCAACAATTGGGCGACGATCTTGATCACCTTCCCCCGTGCCGACGGCAGCCAGGTGTTGTCCTGCGCCAGACTCAAGGTCCTCGCGAACTCAAAGTACCCGCGTGGATTGTCTTCATCGGCGGCGCGCTGTGCGTCGGTCAACGCTTCGCGGCCGGCCGCGACGAGCAATTGCATCATTAGCGAGGTGCCCGTCCGCGGCAAGCCGGAGACCACGGTAATGATCTGCCGCGGATCCACTTCGCTGCTAAAGGGTGCCGGAAGTTCTATGGTTGCAGGGTGCTGCTCGGTGGGGGAAAGGTCCGCGGCCGGGGGATTGCCTACTTCCGCTACCGATACGGCGGAGACTTCGGCGTGGCGCCGGGCCGCCAGTTCATTGCGCAAGGAAAGCGCCCGGCCTTCGTGAGCAAACGCTTCGTCCGGCCGGTTCAAATGCTGGCGGTAAAGTTTGCCCAGCAATTCGTGGGCGGTGAGGTTGCGTGGACTCTGCGCGACGGCGACGCGTAAGGCTTGCTCGGCCTCCGTAAATTGCCTCGTTCCCATCAAGGCCTGCCCGAGTAACGCATGGATGCCGGGCTGAAAGTACAGCAGGCTGAGTGATTCAGTGGCCGCGCCAATCGCTGGTTCAAAGCGTCCCGCTTTCAGATGGAGGACTGCCAGTTGACCGTGGACGATCGGATTTTCCAGGTCGAACTCCAGTGATTTTTCCATCAGGGTTTGTGCAGCCGCAAAATCACCCAATTCCGCCAGCGCACCGGCCACCCGATGTTTGATGCCACCGGTCGCAAGATCGGACTCCGTCATTTTTTCGAGCCGGCGGCGCGCTTCGTCCGGGCGATGTTCCAACAGGGCCTGGCTGACCAACAACCACTCCATCAACAACGGACGGCCCTGCGCCAGTTCCTGCCATTGGCGCTCCTCAAATCGGGCGCGTTTTTTCCTGGCGTCGGCAGGGTCGGCTTCGGATACGGGTTCGCCGGCTTGCGGCTCCGCGCGGCGGGCCAGCTCCGCCTTGGCTTTGGTTTGGTAATGTTCAATGCGGCGGGCGAGCGCCTCGATCACGCTCCGGCGTTTCCCCACCTGCCGCAGCGGGGCCAGGCAATCCACCAAGAGCAGGCCGAAGCGATGTTCCCGGGGCCAACGCGTCCAGAGTTCCTCAGCCAGCGCCGCCGCCTCGCCGCAACAATTTCCATCGCGATAGGAACGGGCCAGATTGTATTTCAGTTCGCGCACACACTCATCCACCGTGTCCTGGACGTTGGGACCGGGCGGCGCGACATAGCCTAAGGCCACCAGTTGCTTGAAGGCTGCGGCCGAGGCCACGGGGTCCAGCCGCGTTTCGGTGGCATGGATTCCCGCCTCACCCACGACGTCGTCCCAGCTTGCAATCGGCTCGATGGCGGGCGGCGCCTTGAACGCAGTCAGCAGTACCTTGCCGTCCATGTCCCGGCCGGGTGGCAGGCCAAAGACCGTCAGGATGGTCGGGCAGAGGTCGAGCAGGCTGGCGCCAAAAAGTTGCTCATTGACCCGTAACGCCGGGCCTTTGAGACAGAGGATGCCAAAATGCCGGTGTTCAATCGCCGGCCCTGCCGGCTCCGCCGGAATGTAAGCGGGCCGCAAATGATCCGGATGAAAACCGTGATCGCTCATCAGAATGACCGTGGTGCTTTCGTCTGCGTGACTGAGCAATTCCCCCAGCATGGCGTCGTGATAGCGGTAGGCGTTGGCGATGACGTGCCGATAAATTTCAAAGTCCGGCTCGGGCACCCACGGCAGACGCGGCGGATGATAACTCATAAAGCCGTGGCCGAAGTGGTCAATGGCGCTGTAATAAACCGCAGCGAAATCCCATGGCTGCTTGTTCAGCAACTCCGTGGCGACGGCATGCACGGACATGGTTTCCGCAATGATCCGGGCGAGGGAATGTAAGCGTTTGTCCTTGGCCTGATCCACCCGCTCAAACTCCGGGACGAAGAGACGAAGAAATTCGCCGCTCAATTCCATCGGATTGACGCGCAATTCCCCAAGCGAAGCCGCGAGCGCCGCCGGATGAACCGTGCCCCCGGGCAGCGGCGGACTTTCGCCGGGCGGCCCCACCGGCGGGTAGAAATGATTTGAAACCATCACGCCGTTGAGCGGTTCCGCCGGATGCGACGGCCACCAACCCACGACGATCGAACGGTGGCCCGTCTGGTTGAGAATGTTCCAGACGGCCTTGGTTTTGCGCGCGAGCAAAGTGATGGGGCGCACCCCGCTCCCATCGGGCAGCGGCTCGGCGAACCCATGGATGCCGTGTTTGTAGGCGCGTTTGCCGGTGGCGATGGAGGTCCAAAGCATCGGGCTGAGCACCGGGTAAATCGTGGCAAGGTTGCCGCGAACGCCCCCGGCCATGAGCCGGGCGAGATTGGGCAACTGGCCGGCGTCGAGCAGGGGCCGAAT
>JANOHH010000288.1:0-1409 GCA_031406395.1 Verrucomicrobiota bacterium
GCGCTACCGCCGTCGCCGATCGATACTCAACGCCCAGGTACTCGAACGCGCTCGACAGGGTCGCCCACGTCGAAGTTCCCCTTGTCCAGCGGCTGGATATAGCGATCCCACCCGGGCTTATCGTCGAACTCGTCAGCGCCGTTGATGGACACCGCCCACAGCCGGGGCATGGCTTTTTTCAGGAGCGGCTGGTAGTCGCGCTGCTGGTCCACGCGCAACCAGTGGCAGAGGTTGAACATCACGCCGACATTGGGGCGATCCACTTTGTCCGCCACGCGAATGGAATCTTCGATGCGCTCCACCCATGATCCTTGGTGCGGGTAGAGCAATAACTGCGCGCCCGAATCGCGGGCCAGGTCGGACATCTCGCGCAGGATCGCCACCGCGTGGGCGTCCACCGAAGGATCGGAAGGCTTCATGCCGTTGACGAGCAGGTCGAACTGCACCTGCCGTCCTTTTACGAGTGCGAGCACCTCCTTGAAACGTGGATCGTAGGCCGGTTTGTTGGTCGCCACCTCCACCACCATGGTGATCTGAAATAGCTTCAGCCCCGCGTCGTCGAGGGTCTTCAAGCGCTCGGCGACCTTGTCGAGCCAGATGTGGCCGACGCCGGGGTAACCCAGTTCCTTGAGCATCTGGGCCTGTTCCTCGAACGAGCGCTTCTTTGCGTCGTGCCAGTCAATGCAAAACGGGAAAAAGACGTTGGTGGGCGCAGCGGTGATGTCGAGCGCGACGAGTAATGGCGCAGCGAAAGCGAACAAGGTTAGGTAGAATCTTTTCATAATCCGGCATTCACGGAAAGTCGCATCCGAGTTGGAGGAAAATCAATGGTTGGCATCTGGTTATACTGTCCAAGGCCGGGGGCGTTCGGTGTAGCTGGCGATGGCTTCGCGGGCGAACTGCGTGTCCTCGGCGATCTCGAAGTCGAACATGCCGGCAAGCACGAAGTCCGCGCCGTTATTGAAGGCGTAACGGAAGGCGTTCTTGGGCGGGATGGCACCGGCGGCCATGGTCTTGAAGGCGATCCAGGGCTTCGTGACGGATTTCATGACCTCGGCCGTTTCCAACGGGCTGGCGCACCAGTAGCCGGGGAATTCGTTGTAAGGCTCCTTGACCTGCTCCGGCTTGGGTGCGGTCGGGTAGCTATGATGGTGGAAGGTCTTGATGTAGAAATCGGCTTTGATGCCATGCTTCTCGCAGGCCTTGACCACCTCCAGAGAATGCCCGCCCACGCCGGACGGCACGCCGAACTCCTTCGGCAACTCGACCGCCTTTTGCAGGAGGTCAATCTTCTCCTGCGCCACCAGCGAATCCGCATGCACCCCCCAGAGGTAAATCGCTTCGCAGCCGTCCTTGATCAACGCCTCGACGTGTTCGCGATACTTGGCCATGTCCGGCTCGGGCGGGGC
>JANOHH010000317.1:0-1136 GCA_031406395.1 Verrucomicrobiota bacterium
CCCTCATAGGTGCTGGACCAATTAGTGGTTACGTAGTGTTGAATTCAAACGTTCCTGTCGAAGCTTTTCTGACAGCGCCTCCAGCACTCCGGTTCTGTCTATGTAGTGCATACGGTCGATCCCGATAAGGGCGTGACACGCCTCGACAGTGCCAAGAGCGTTGGTGCCTTGGAAAAACTCGATCCGAAGCTCGCGACAAGTCGAAAGCCCGGGGTCGCTTTCCTTTCTTGCGGTAGATACCGCCTCAACAACTCGCTTTGCTTCCTCTCCCTTGATCGAAATAGTAAAGCCATCAAATACGTTCGAGACAACTAAATGGTCGGCGTTAGCAATTTGGCGTGCCAGTGTCCTTTGACGGGAACAACCACAAAACCCCGCAACTGCAATCAGGAGGAGAGTTGCTACGCGGTTGGAATTCTTGTGCATCGGATCTGAGCGTTAACAGATGGATTAAGTGACGGGTTTGTTGCTTATCGCTCTCATTGATTTCGAACGGTTCGTTTCTTTTGTGCATTGTATTCGCCAATTGCCCGGTCCAGCAAGTTCGCTGTAATTCGCTGCACACGCGGGTCCGGGCCGTGCGGACGACTCCAATGCGACCAGGGCAGCGTATGGCCGGGGGGCGAACTCAAACCCTGCGCCCAAAAAATACTCGACGCATTGAACACAAAGTTCCCCTTCGGACCGGGATAGATCGTCGCCGCCCATTTTTGCGGGTGATCACCGCCGACCCAAGCCGTGCCCGCCCCCACAATCTCTAACCCGGGAATCGCGGCAGGATCGCCGTGATATTCCCAACCGATCAGGCCCGGGATGGAATCCCCAGCCTGAACGCCCGTGCCCGCGAAGATCCAGTGCCCGGGTTTCACGATGGTCCAATCGCCGCCGCCATTGATGGGTTCAATGTTGCGGACGCCCATCAACAGGCCTTCATCGGGCCCGCGTTCGGGAAAGGGTCCATGATCGCGCTCGCGTTCCACGGCGTAATCATTGGTCGCGCCGTACGGCCCGCCGCGAAACATGATGCGGTTCACCCGGCCATCCGCGCCCGCCCGCAACGGCGTGACCCAGCAAACAGCGTTGCCGGAGAGGAACAAGAGGTTCACGCCCGCATCGCGCATTCGCTCGACACTGCG
>JANOHH010000328.1:0-3145 GCA_031406395.1 Verrucomicrobiota bacterium
CGAGTACGCTCGCCCCACCCAGGCAACCGGGTTTTGAAAGAGCGGCGGGGGCTTCGGATCTTAACGGCGCGCAAGGCTCAGCGACTGAACGGCGCGACGACGGATATTTGCTCGCTGCCTTTCTTGCGGAAGAAACTGAAGTGGTTGTCGGTGGTGCAAACCGAAGCGCCCGCATGCAACTCGACCAGCCGCACCACGCACGCATTGGCAAAGTCCATGGGCGTGTCGGCGTAGCGCGCAGTCCGCCTCTTTGCCGTTCCGCCTGCGCCATGGCGCGTTGCAGTCCCGAGCCACTGTTTCCATTCCCTCGCCCACTTGTGATAAGATGAATTGCTCCACTGTGGCATCCACAAAGCACGCGGCGGCCAAGCGCCCGGCGCCCCGCGCTCGCTGCGAAGAGCGTCCCTGGCCCATCAACGGGTCAGGCTTTTTGCGGCAAGACTATCTGCGGGATCTCCGCCGTTGGAATTGCGGCCAGATGCGGGTCACGGTGAACAAGAATGAGCGCGTGCGCCTTGGCTGTGGCCGCGATCACCGAATCCACGAGCGGCACGCGGGGTCGGTGTTGTTCCCGCAGGGTTATGGCCAGGAGCGCAATTCCAGCGGTGACCGGCAGGGTGCGGGTGAGCGTACCCGTATAGGCGTGGAACAGTCGCTCGACCTCGGCCGGATCGGGGATGAGTTCGCGGAGGCGACCTTTCAGCTCAATCAGGGTGAGCGCCGAAATGGCGACGGCGTCCGGCCCTAGCGCCAGCAAGGCGGTCACTTGAGCGGCCCCGGGCTCGTTTTGATTGTGGGCCAGCAAGGCCGAAGTATCCAGCAGGTGGGTGATCACAAGCTCGCCGCACGTTCCAAGTCTTCGCGTTCGCGTTCGCTGATGAGGTCGCGAACCGGATCGTCACCGGGCTTCAGATATTTCCGTCCGGCACCTTGCAGCCGCGCCGCCAGGCCCGCGCAATCTTGCGACGCGGAGGGGCCGGCCAGCACGAGCCTGGCAACGGGCTGGTCCGCGTCGGTGATCAGGAGTTCGCCTTCGCGAGCGAGATCGCGCACCAGTTCCAGGAGGTGTTTCTGCGCTTCAAACAAAGTCACCGTTTGCATGGCGGCATTATCTCATGAATCAGCACCAAAGCCAACCGCCGAATTGAGTGCGGTGTGACAGCGGGTGAGATTAAAAGCGGGGGAGGCAAGGCGCGGTGTTTTCCCGGAGCGCGGGCGGTCCCGCGCCCGCAGCGCTTTACGTGCCTGGAGACGTCCAGATGATGGGACGAATTCGCTGCCAGTCACCCGCTGCGACCCGGGACCGGTCGCGCTCCACTCTGGTTGCGGCTCCGCCTTGCTTCCGTGCGATCTCGCAGCCGACGAAGGTCAGGGGAATGGCTGTCAGGGGAATGAAGACCGGGCTGGGACAATTTCCATTTCCGATTCCTCTGACCTCCATTCCTCAGGCCTCGGCCCGGCCGCGCAATGTCTTTGCAGTGCGATCGCCCACCCTCGTCGGGTCCTGCGAAGATTTTTTACCGCAAAGGACGCGAAGGTTGGCGCCGAGGCACACGGAGGTGAATTTTCTTTGCGGCCTTCGCGAGAACCTTTGCGTCCTCTGCGTTTAATCCGGCTATCCGGCATTTTGGATTGCGCCGCTGCCGCACGGCGTCTTTGCGTTGACAGGCTTCGGCCTGTCATCCCCTCGGTTCTACGGAAACGGACCGCGGCGAGCCGAAACTTGTCCGTACTCCCCGCCGTCAGGTAGGAGGCATTTACCTCTCTAGGCAATTCCTACGAATTCGTGCTTAATCGCAGCGTTGATGCGCGATTGACCCATTGAGTGAGATTGCGTGCCAGCAGAATGACCCGGTAAGCCAAACGAAAACACAAACCGATAACCTGTGTGACCCAGCAAACCAACTGAACACCCATGAAATCCATCCCCACTCGAACCATCATTGTCGTTTCCCTTGTTGCCGCTCTGGGCGTCCACGCTCAAGAGAACGAAGCCCCGGACGAGCGATCTTATCCCATCAGCATCAATGCCGAAGTGGGGACGACGGGGATCGGCGGCACGGTGGGGTGGCGTTTCCACGATCATCTCGGCGTGCGCGGCGGCATGCATTATTTGAGTTGGACCACGCCCGACTACAACATTGAGGACGACGCGTCCACGACCACCTACAGCGCGCGCGCTTACTTGCAGTCCGAGCCGCTGACGCTGGACATTTATCCCTGGAAGAAGAGTTCGTTCCACATTAGTGCCGGCATCCTGTTTAATCAGAATGAACTTACCGGCAACTCCATCGGCGATGTTGACATCGATGGGACCACCTATCCCGGTGAGCAATTGACCTTCAAAATCACCCAAGCCGAGTTCTGTCCCTACGTGGGGATTGGCGGCACTTTCTTCTATTTCGACAAAGCGAAGCGGTGGTCCATGGGCGGTGAGATCGGGGTGGCCTACACCGGCTCCTGGGACGTTACGGTGAGCAATCCCACGGGCGGCATCCCGCAAAGCGAACTGGACCAGGAGGCGCAGGATATCGAAGACGACATCAAGAACTTCAAGTTCTGGCCGGTCCTAAAGCTCTCGGTGAGTTTCCGGTTCTGAGCGTGGGGGCTCGGCGTTGAATCGCGCTGCGTCCAAAAAAACAATTAAGTTCAATGTCATGAAACAACTAAAACAACACCAGTTCCGTCTCACCCGCCTGACCGCGATTGACTCCCCAAGCTGGTTGAGCGGCTGTTTTCCGCCGGTTAACTCGCTTCCCGGCCACGCCATCACCGGTCGGGTGGCGCGAAGTTTTCAAAGCTGGCTGCTGCTTGCCGCGTTGCTGTGGCTCGCCCCGTTTGCGGATGCCCAGGGTGAAACGGTTCCACCCGTGATTGCTTTTGCCCCATGGACGAACAACACTCCTATCGCCGATTTCACCGGCTTGGGAGGTGGTGCCACCGACAATGTTGCCGTGGCCTCGGTGACCTTTTCCCTGCAGCACAACCCGAATTTCTGCAACGCCGTGCTTTGGTGGAATGGAGTTTCGTGGCAGGCCACCGCGACCAATTTGCCGGGTCTCCTCACGGGCACGAACTGGGCGAAAGCGCCGGCGGTAGTTTTACCTCCGGTGCGTGCGGGATTGGTTTACACCGTGACGGCGAC
>JANOHH010000348.1:0-9192 GCA_031406395.1 Verrucomicrobiota bacterium
GAAAAAAGTCGAACTGCCTTTCGTGATGGGCGTTTTGGGGGATCTGTCCGGTAAACCCGCCGAGGCTTTGCCTGGCGTGGCGGACCGTAAGTTCCTGGAAATTGACGTGGACAATTTCGATGACCGGCTCAAATCCTGCAAGCCGCGCGTGGCTTTTCAAGTGCCCAACACGCTCACCGGTGAGGGCAACATGAGTGTCGAGATGACGTTTGACAGCATGGCGGACTTCTCGCCCGCTGCCGTGGCCCGTAAGGTGGATTCGCTCAACAAGCTGCTTACGGCCAGAACCGAACTCGCCAACTTGCTGACCTACATGGATGGCAAGGACAAGGCCGAGGATCTGGTGGCCAAACTGTTGAATGACCCGGAACTCATGAAATCGTTGGCAGCCGCGCCGGCGCCCGAATCGAAAGAGGCAAAATAAACTTCGCAACCCAGTAGACCACGCAACTAAATACCTATGATACCTCCAGAATCAGCCGCATCGGGCGCTCCCGCCGCCGCATCCGCGGAGCTTGGCGAATTCGAGTCACTGCTCAATAAGGAATTCAAAGCGCGCGATGTGCAGAAGCAGTCGGCGGTGCAGGCCGCCGTGCGCACGCTGGCCCAGCAGGCCCTCGCGTCCACGAATTTGATTTCTTCGGATGCCATCAAGACGATCTCTGGAATCATCGCGGAAATCGACCGCAAGATGTCCGAGCAAATCAACCTGATTATCCATCACGAGGATTACAAAGCGTTGGAAGGCACCTGGCGCGGGCTTCACCATCTGGTGAACAACACCGAGACGGATGAGACCTTGAAGATTCGGGTCCTCAACATTTCCAAGACTGACTTGAAGAAAACCCTCAAAAAGTTCGAGGGCACCGCTTGGGATCAAAGTCCGCTGTTCAAGAAACTTTACGAAGAGGAGTTTGGCATGCCCGGTGGCCAGCCCTATGGTGCCCTCATCGGTGACTACCATTTCGATCATTCGCCGGAAGATGTTAAATTGCTCGGCAACATGGCGCAGATTGCTTCCGCCATGCATGCGCCGTTCCTTACCGGTGCGGCTCCGAGTGTGCTGGCCATGGATTCTTGGCAGGAACTCAGCAATCCCCGCGATTTGACCAAGGTTTTTCAGACGGCTGAATATGCCGCCTGGCGCTCCCTGCGGGATTCGGAGGATGCCCGCTACATTGGCCTGGCCATGCCGCGCTTTCTCTCCCGCCTCCCTTACGGTGCCAAGACCGTGCCACTGGAGGAATTTGCCTTTGAAGAGGACACGGAAGGCGCGGATCATAACAAGTACACCTGGTCAAATGCCGCCTACGCAATGGGCATCAATGTTACCCGGGCCTTCAAGCAGTATGGTTGGTGCGCCCGGATCCGGGGAACCGAATCGGGGGGCGTGGTTGAAGGATTGCCGGTGCATACCTTTCCCACGGACGATGGTGGCGTGGACATGAAGTGTCCGACGGAAATTGCCATCACGGATCGCCGCGAAGCGGAGCTCGCCAAAAATGGTTTCATGCCGTTGTCGCACTATAAAAATACCGACTATGCAGTGTTTATGGGGGCGCAATCGTTGCAGAAGCCGGCGGTGTATGACGACGCCGATGCCACGGCGAACGCGAATCTGGCGGCGCGGCTGCCTTATCTGTTCGCTACGTGCCGGTTTGCCCATTATTTGAAGTGCATGGTGCGCGACAAAATCGGTTCCTTCAAGGAACGGGAAGACATGGAACTTTGGTTGAACAAGTGGATCAGCGGCTTTTGCTGCGATTCAAAATCGGCCGAAGATGTGAAGGCCCGGTTTCCGTTAGCCGAGGCCAAAGTGGAGGTTTTGGAAGTGCCGGGTAATCCTGGCTACTACAAATCCAAGTTCCATCTGCGTCCGCACTATCAATTGGAAGGCTTGACCATTTCCTTGAGCCTGGTTTCCAAGATGCCTTCCGCCAAGGGTGGTTAGCCGCCGGCCTTGCAATTGTGGTTTTCGCGAACCATGTGCCGTTCGCGGAGTGGTTTAACGAAATAGGGTTCGGGGCACAGGAGCCCGGAAACAAAGTATAAAACTATTATGGCAGTAGATTACTTCTTAAAAATAGACGGCATTCCGGGCGAGAGCACGGATAAGACCCACGGAAAGGAAGTTGACCTTCAAAGCTGGAGCTGGGGTGAATCCAACTCGGGCAAACACGACAGCGGTGGCGGCGGCGGCGCGGGCAAGGTGGCCATGCAGGACTTTCATTTCACCATGAAAGTCAACAAGGCCAGCCCCAAGTTGTTTCTGGCTTGCGCCACGGGTCAGCACATCAAGGAGGCGTTGCTCACCTGCCGCAAGGCCGGCAAGGAACAGCAGGAATATTTGAAGATTAAATTCTCCGATTTGCTGATTTCATCGTATCAAACCGGCGGCTCGAGTGGTTCGGAAGTTCCGGTGGAACAGATCTCCTTCAATTTCGCAAAAATTGAGCTGTCTTACGCTCCGCAGAAGCCGGACGGAAAACTGGATTCTCCGGTGGTTCACAACTATAGCGTCAAGCTCAATACCGGAGCTTAATTCGGTTGGGACACAGAGATTGACTATTACACGAGTGCCTGGCCGTTTAGGCCAGGCATTTTTTTAATCATTAATTATGGACGCCGCCGAACTCGTTCTCTCCGGACAACTGGAAGCGGGGCTGAAAGCCTTGCAGGTGGAGATCCGCAACAAGCCGGAAGATGTCCGGTTGCGGGCCTTTCTGTTCCAGCTCAATTGCGTGCTGGGCCGCTTGGATAAGGCCCTGACGCAGCTTCAGGTCATCGCCAGCCTCAACGCGGAGACTATGCTCCTAGCCCAGATCTTCCGTCCGGTGATCACCTGCGAACTGCTTCGCCGCGAAGTGTTCGCCGGTCGCCGGACCGCCCTCATCTTTGGCGAGCCGGCGGAATGGATGGGCCTACTCGTCCAAGCTGACGGGTTGTTGGCCCGAGGCGAGTTTGTCGCTGCGGCCGAACTCCGCAACCAGGCTTTTGAGGCCGCGCCCGTCTCGGCTGGCAAAATCGATGGCGAACCATTTGCGTGGATCGCGGATGCGGATTCGCGCCTGGGTCCCATGCTGGAAGCGTTTGTGGATGGCAAGTATTACTGGATACCTTTTTGCCGCATTCAAAAAATTGAATCCGAAAAACCTTCGGACTTGCGCGACTTGGTCTGGCTGCCGGTGCAGTTCACCTGGACCAACGTCGGTACCTCCATCGGGCACATCCCGGTGCGCTACATTGGTACGGAGGATTCTTCCGACGATGCCTTGAAACTGGCGCGAAAGACCGACTGGCAGAGCCAGCCCGGCGAGACGTTCCTGGGTTTGGGGCAGCGGGTTCTGGCGACGGATGGGAATGAGCATTCGCTGCTCGGTGTCCGTTGTCTGGAATTTACGCCGGTGGCTTGATGGGGTGGGATGTTATGGCCGACGCCACACCAATCGAAAAGTTGCAGCCCTGTCTGTTGGATCGCCTGACCGACGAGGAGCCGGATAAAAAAGAGGAGAGTCGGATGCAGCGGTTGATCTCGCTCCAGAAGTACCGCAAGGGCGTGCTGCGCGATTTGGGCTGGTTGTTTAATTCGAGCGCCTATCTCTCCCTCGAGGGCGCCGAGCCCTTCAGACTAAAGGATTTTCCCGAAGCGTATCGGTCGGTCATCAATTTTGGCGTCAAGCAGCTGTGTGGGGTGACCTCGCTCGATATGGGCAAGCTGCAAGAGGAGCTCTCCGCGGCGTTGCAGGTTTTCGAGCCGCGCATCCTGTCGCATAGTCTCGTCATCCATGCGGACACGGAGCGCAACCTGGTGACCTTGGAAGTCGAGGGAGATTTGTGGGCGCACCCGCTCCCGGATCATTTGCATGTGAAGACCCAGGTGGATGTGGAAACCGGGCAATGTCTCTTTGGTGATTCACCTTATGGACCGGCGACTCCTTGAGCATTACAACGAGGAACTGCGGCACTTGCGCGGCATGGCGTCCGAGTTCGCGCGCGACTTCCCCAAGATCGCCGGCCGACTCTCGCTGAACCCTGATTCCAAGGTTCAATGTGATGATCCTTACGTGGAGCGGTTGTTGGAGGGCTTTGCTTTTCTGGCCGCCCGGGTGCACTTGAAGCTCGATTCCGAGTTTCCCCGTTTCACCCAGGGCCTGCTGGAGACCGTTTATCCCGATTACCTCTGCCCCGTGCCGTCAATGACGATCGTACGGTTTGAGCCCGATGGCCAGGATGGGGCGCTCGCGCCGGGAGTAGTGTTGCCCCGTGGGACTTTGTTGCGCAGCCAGTTGGGCAAGGGTGAACGCACGGCTTGCACCTTCACCACCTCGCAGAATGTCCGGCTGCTGCCGCTCCAGATTACGGAGGCGCGCTACTTCGTGCGCGACCTGGCCGAACTGAATCTGCCCCGTGACCTCGGTCCCAAGGCGGCCTTGCGCTTGCGGCTCAAGAAGACCATCCCGGAGAGTTTCAAGGAGATCCAGGCCGACCCGTTGGTGTTCCATATTCGAGGCGCGGATGAACTGCCCGGTCAGATTTACGAACAGATTTTTTCCCACAAGCTGCGCCTAATCGTGCAAGCACCGACCGGCCAAAAATCAACTGGCGTCGTTTTTCCGGCCGCCAGCATTCGGCCCGTGGGTTTTGCTTCCGACCAGGCGCTGCTCCCGCCCGCGCCGCACGGGTTCGAGGGCTATCGGTTGTTGCGCGAGTATTTTGTTTTTCCCGAACGCTTTCGTTTTTTTGAACTGGCCGGCTTCCAGCAGGCCCTCGCCCGCATACCCGGCGACCAGGTAGATTTGATTATCGCCCTCGATGAGCAGGACACCCGTCTCGAGGGGCGGGTCGACAAGTCCTGCTTTGACTTGTTCTGCACCCCGGCCATCAACCTGTTTGAAAAGACCCTGGACCGGGTGCCGATTTCTCATCGGGTTTCCGAATTTCATCTCGTGCCGGATCGCAACCGCGCGCTGGACTTTGAGGTTTACAAACTGGTTTCCGTTACCGGCCACGGGGAGACCCCCGATCAGGAGCAGCCCTTTCTGCCCTTCTATCAAGCCCGGGATATGGAGCTTGCAGGCCGCGCGTTTTATGCCGTTAACCGGGTGCCCCGACTGTTGAGTGACCATGAGCGGTCCGGGGGGAAGTACCGCTCCGATTACGGCGGGACGGATACATTTATCTCCATTGTGGATGGGGATATGGCCCCCTTCCGAACCGATATGCGTCAACTCGGCATTCGTGCGCTATGCACCAATCGCCACTTGCCGATTCAGATGCCCAAAGGCATCGGCGCCAAGGATTTTGACATCGAAAAAGTCAGCGCGCCGGTGGTTTCGACCCGGATCTTGAGCGGCCCTACCACGCCGCGCCCCAGCGTGGTGGTCTCCGGCGGTGGCGCTGAGGATCAACACACCCCCTCGGGGCGCTTCGCCTGGCGGTTGATCAGTCATCTTTCCCTCAACTACCTTTCCTTGGTGGACGGCGGCGGGGACACGGGGGCGGACGCGCTCCGCGACCTGCTCAAGCTCTACGTTGATCCCAACGACCGGCAAAGTCTCAAGCAGATCGATGGCGTGCGCAGCATTCGCACCCAACCGATCACGCGCCGCGTGCAAACCGCCGGGCTGATTGCCTTTGCCCGCGGGCTGGAAATCACCCTCCTGCTCGATGAGTCGGCCTTCGAGGGGCAGGGCGTGGTGGTCCTTGGGGCCGTGCTCGACGAGTTTTTTGCCCGGTACGTTTCCTTGAATTCATTTACGGAAACGGTTTTGACGACAGTACAGCGAAAGGAGGTTATGCGATGGCCCGCCCGGATCGGCAAACGGCAGATCATCTGATCGCGCAACTCTCCGACCAGCCGCATGCGTTTGATTTCTACGCGGCGGTCCGGTTGTTGCAGAGTAACTTCTTTGCCCATGCCCGGATCGGTTATTCCTCGTCTCCAGATCAGGATCCGATACGGTTCGCCCAGAGTCCTGCGCTGGACTTCGCGCCCTCGACGCTGGAGGCCATGCGCCAGAAGGATCCGGCCCGGCCGCCGGTCATGTACAGCCGGCACTTTGGTCTCTTCGGTCCGCACGGCCCGCTGCCGCTCTGCCTCACCGAATTCGCGCGGGATCGCGTTTTCCATCATGGGGACGCCACCTTTGTCGCCTTTTGCAACCTTTTCCATCACCGGTTGATCTCCTTCTTTTTTCGCGCGTGGGCGGATGCCCAGAAAACCGTGGACTTCGACCGGATCGACGATGAGAACTGGTCGCAATATGTCGGCAGTCTCGTGGGCTTGGGCATGGGTAGCCTGCATGGGCGCGACAGTGTACCCGATCACGCGAAGTTGAATTATTCCGGCCGGCTGATCCAACAAAACCGCAACGCGGAAGGATTGGCGGCCATTCTTCAGGATTTTTTTGGCATCCCCACCGAGGTGGAATCCTTTGTCGGACGCTGGCTCAAGTTGGACCTCGGCGGAAAGCAAAACTACACTTGTCGGTTGGGCCAGTCCCTGGACACGGGCACTCTCGGTCGCAACCTGATCCTCGGCTCAAACTTTTGGACCTGCCAGCTGCACTTCCGGCTGCGTTTGGGGCCGATGAAGCTGGCGGATTTGGAACGGCTCTTGCCCGGCGGGAGTTCGTACCAGCGCCTGCGGGATTGGGTCCGGCATTACATTGGCGACGAGTTGACTTGGGATGCCCAACTGGTGCTGGACAAAGCCGAAGTGCCGAAAATTCAACTGGGCCGGGCGGGTCGTCTGGGCTGGACGACCTGGCTGAAAACCCAACCCTTCACGCACCACGCGGAAGATTTAGTTCTCAACCCAAACTGACGCGGTAACTCATAATCCTCATAACAACGATCTATTATGGCTGAAATCAAACGTTCCACCCTTTTCGGTAAGCTCAACCCACTGGGCTACAAATCCATCGAAGCCGCCACGATTTTCTGCAAGCTGCGCGGCAACGCCTACGTCGAAACCGTCCACTGGCTGCACCAACTGCTGCAGCAACAGGACTCCGATGTGCTCCGCATCATCAAGCATTTCAACCTCGACGGTTCGCGGTTGGCCACGGACCTGGTCGCTTCCCTCGACAAGCTTCCGCGCGGCGCGACCGCCATCAGCGATTTTTCCCCGCATATCGAGACCGCGCTGCAACAGGCGTATCTGTTCTCCACGCTGCTGTTCGGCGAATACCAGGTGCGCACCGGCCATCTCGTGGTTGCTTTTCTTAAAACCGATTCGCTAAAAAATGTTTTCCTGGGCCTCTCGCGGGAATTCTCCAAGATCAAGCTCGAACAACTCAGCGATGACTATGCGAAGATCGTCGGTGGTTCGCCGGAAGATTCCATGCGCCCCAGTGATGGTTCGGGTCTGAGCGCGGGCGCGGCCCCCGGCGAAACGAGCGGGGCAATTGCGCCCGCCGAGATGGGCAAGCAGGAGGCGCTGAAACGCTTCACCACGGATCTCACGGAAAAAGTGCGCAAGGGCGAAATAGATCCCATCATCGGACGCGACGAGGAAATCCGGCAGTGCGTGGACATCCTGATGCGCCGCCGCCAGAACAATCCCATCCTCACCGGGGAGGCGGGCGTGGGCAAAACCGCCGTCGTCGAAGGTTTTGCGCAACGGATCGTCGCCGGCGATGTTCCGCCCGCGCTGAAGGATGTCAGCGTCAGGACGCTTGATATCGGTCTGCTCCAGGCGGGCGCGAGCATGAAAGGTGAATTCGAACAGCGCTTGCGCAGTGTCATTGACGAAGTCCAGGCTTCGCCGAAACCGATCATCCTGTTCATCGATGAAGTGCACACGCTCATTGGCGCGGGTGGCGCGGCCGGCACGGGCGACGCCGCGAATTTGCTCAAGCCCGCGCTCGCGCGCGGCACGCTGCGCACCGTCGCCGCGACGACCTGGGACGAATACAAGAAGCACATCGAAAAAGATCCCGCCCTCACCCGGCGTTTCCAAACCGTCAAGATTGACGAACCCGACGAGGCCAAGTGCATTCGCATGCTGCGCGCCGTGATGGTGCCGTTTGAAAAGCATCACAAAGTCCAGGTGCTCGACGAAGCCATTGACGGCGCCGTGCGCCTCTCGCATCGCTACATCGTGGGGCGCCAGTTGCCCGACAAGGCGGTGAGTCTGATTGACACCGCCGCCGCCCGCGTGGCGGTCAGCCAGCACGCTGTGCCGCCGGAAGTGGATGATTGCCGCCGGCGGATCCAGGCTTTGGATACCGAGTCGGCCATGCTGGATCGTGAAAGCGCCGTCGGGTTCGACCACAAGCAACGCACTGCTGAGGTCGGGGAAAAACTGGCGAAGGAAAAGGCCGCCCTGGTCGAACTCGAAAAACATTGGGCCGAGGAAAAGGTGATCGTGGACAAAGTCCTCGACCTCCGCGCCAAGCTGCGCGCCGCCGGCTCCACCATCGAAGCCAAGCCCAACGAAATGAAACCCGCGGATGCCATCGCCCCGCTCACGCCTGAAGAACGGGACCAGCTGCTGGCGGAGTTGAAGGAGCTTCAGGAGAAGTTGAAAACCTTCCAGGGCGAGACCCCCTTGATTTTCCCCAGCGTGGACGCCGCCGCCATCGCGAGCGTCGTCGCCGATTGGACCGGGATTCCCGTGGGCCGCATGGTGAAAAATGAAGTGGAGCAGGTGTTGCGGTTGGCGGATACGTTGGAGAAACGCGTCATCGGTCAGCGGCACGCGCTCGATACCATCGCCCGCCGCGTGCAGACCAGCCGCGCGCAGTTGGACAATCCCAACCGACCCATCGGTGTCTTCATGCTGGTCGGTCCCAGCGGCACCGGTAAAACGGAAACGGCACTTACCCTGGCCGAGGCACTCTATGGCGGCGAGCAGAACATGATTTCCATCAACATGAGCGAGTTTCAGGAAGCCCATACCGTTTCCACGCTCAAAGGTTCGCCGCCCGGTTATGTGGGTTACGGTGAAGGCGGTATTCTCACCGAGGCCGTCCGTCGCCGTCCGTATAGCGTGGTGCTGCTGGATGAAGTCGAGAAGGCGCACCATGACGTGCATGAAATTTTCTTCCAGGTCTTCGACAAAGGCTGGATGGAAGACGCCGAAGGTAAATACATTGATTTCAAAAACACCATCATCATCCTGACCAGCAACGCCGCCCAGGATGTGATCATCAACATGTGCAAAGACCCCGAATTGATGCCCAATGC
>JANOHH010000363.1:0-1464 GCA_031406395.1 Verrucomicrobiota bacterium
TTGGTTCCGGCTACGCCGGGGCAGGGGAATGGGTGGTTTGGGTTCGTTGCCAGACACGGCAGATCTCGTTTTCTTTCGCCAACCTTCCTTCGCTGAGCTAAATCATCTGCGCCATGGCCGAACGGCTGCCCATTTACGAAATCGAAAACGACATCGTTGCTTCTCTTAAAGCGACGAAACGACTCGTGCTGCAAGCGCCTACCGGCTCCGGCAAATCCACGCAAGTTCCGCAGATGTTGCTCAAGCACGGACTGCTCGGCCATGGCCAGGTCGTCATTCTCCAGCCGCGCCGGCTCGCGGCGCGACTCTTGGCCTCCCGCGTCGCGAAGGAACTTGGCGTCGAACTGGGACGCGAAGTGGGCTATCAAGTGCGCTTTGAAAATTTCACCAGCCGCGTCACGCGCATCAAGTTCGAGACGGAAGGCATTTTGCTGCGGCAACTGATCCAGAACGAGACCCTGCCCGGCGTGTCCGCAGTCATCTTTGATGAATTTCACGAACGCCATCTCTACGGCGACATTACGCTGGCCCGCGCGCTCGAGATTCAGGAGCAACATCGTCCCGACCTGCTTATCGCTGTCATGTCCGCGACTCTGGAGGCAGGCCAGTTGGAGGAATACCTCTCCACACGTAGCAACCGACGTGAGGAGGCTCATTCTCCGGACAAAAATAGTCAGAGACTCCTCACGTCGTCTCCTACCAAGGAGTGGAGTTGTTCCGTGCTTCGTTCCGAAGGCCGCACGTATCCAGTCGAGATCGAATACCTCCCGCATCGCCTCGGCGTAAATCCCCCGCCGCCGTGGGAGCTCGCCGCCGATGCCTTCAGCCATTTCGTGAGCGCGAATGGCCAGGGGGATGTGCTGGTGTTCATGCCCGGCGGCTTTGAGATTTCGCAAACCATCGAAGCCATCCGCAACACCTCCGCCGCGCGCGGTTATCTCGTGCTGCCGTTGCACGGCGAGCTGTCGCCCCGCGATCAGGACGCCGCCGTGGCCCGGTATGATCAGCCCAAAGTGGTGGTCTCCACCAACGTCGCCGAAACCTCCGTCACGATTGAAGGCGTGCGGCTGGTGATTGATTCCGGCTTGACCCGCATTCCGCGTTACGACGCCAATCGCGGTATCAACACGTTGCTCGTCGAGAAGATTTCCCAAGCCAGCAGCGATCAACGCGCCGGTCGCGCCGGTCGGACGGCGCCGGGCAGATGCCTCCGCCTCTGGTCACGCTCCGAGCACGACGAACGCGCGCCGCAGGAGCTTCCCGAAATCAAGCGGCTCGATCTCGCGGAGGTCGTGCTGACCCTCAAGGCGGCCGGCGTGGAAGACCTGCGGAAGTTTCGCTGGCTGGAAGCGCCGAGTGAAATTTCCCTGCACCATGCGGAGGAATTGCTGTTGGACCTGGGGGCGTTGCGTAGCCGCCGACGTGAGGAGGCGGATTCTTCAAAGGCCGCGGATGTCCGCCTCC
>JANOHH010000400.1:0-2918 GCA_031406395.1 Verrucomicrobiota bacterium
CGTCGAGTCCGGCGCGGCCGTCAGTTTTCTCGCGCCGCTAAAGGCGGAAGAAGCGGAGGCCTGGTGGCGGCGTAGTTTCTCCGCCTCCGCTTCCGGCGTGATCTGCCTCGTGGTTCAAACCCATTTCCCGCGCCCAAGTTCTCGGTGGAAAATGCTGGTCCACGCCGGTGCTGGCCAACGGGAAAATCTATTGTCGCAACGCCGCCGGCGACGTGGTAGGCGTGGATGTGAGCGGGAAATAGACCGGTGGCGGCTTTCGCAAGAGAGCTGCAGTTTACTCGAGAGGCGGCCTTTTCCCAATCGCCCGTCGCTATGGCAACTCCAGAAACCTCATCATGTTGTCGCCATGCTTCATGACTTTGGCTTCGCTCCACCAGATGGGAATTTCCAGCGTGTCGCGGCGGGCGTGGCCCAGCACCAAACGGCCGCCGGACGCCAGCAGCTTGGGCAGATCCGGATCGTCAATGAGCTGCTGCGCGAGCGAAGTCGAACGGCGGCCAACATTCTTGTCGCCGTAGGGCGGGTCGGCCAGGATCAGATCAAACGTTCGCCCGCTGGCGACGAGCTGCGGCAGCGCGGCAAACACATCCTGCGCGCGAACTTCAAACGCGTGAGGTGGAAATTCCGGCAAGGCCGCATTGCGCCGGATGAACTCCGCGTGCTTGTGCGATAATTCCACGCACAGGGCTGAGGCGGCCCCGCGGCTCAGGCATTCGAGGCTTAGAGCGCCGCTGCCGGCAAATAGTTCCAACACGTGCGCCCCGAGGACCCGGGCACCCAGCGAGTTGAATACCGCCTGTTTGACGAGGTCAGGGGTGGGCCGCACGGCCAGCCCTTTCGGCACTTTCAAAATCCGTCCGCCCGCCTGTCCGCCAGTGATGCGCATGGTGTTGGTAGTAGGGACGCTTTGCCGCGCGTCCTCAATTGCGGGCCACGCGGCAGCGCAGCCCTACCACTGCCTACTGGAAAATCTCCCCGAAGAACTGCTTCATATCCTCCCACGACCTTTTGTCGGCCCGCTCGTTGTATTGCGCTCCCTTCATGCTGCCATCGGCTTTCCAATCCGTGAAACTGTGCACCGCGCCCCCGTATTGGATGAGCTGCCAGTCCGCTCCGCCGTCGCGCATCTCGCTCCCAAACGCTGCGAGATCCTTCGCCGGCACAAACGGATCGTCCGCGCCGTGGCACGCCAGCACTTTGCACTTGATGTTCTTGCCGTCTGCCGGCGTGGGGGAATCGAGTCCGCCGTGGAAACTGACCACCCCCGCAATGTCCGCCCCACTGCGCGCGAGTTCAATCACCGTCGTACCGCCGAAACAGTAGCCGATGGCGGCAATGCGGCTGGCATCGACAAATTCGTTTTTCTGGAGCACGGCGAGCCCGGCAGTGACGCGGGCGCGCAGGAGAGTGCGGTTGGACTTGTATTTACCGGCTTCCGCTCCAGCTTCCGCCGGCGTCGGCGGGCGGATGCCCTTGCCGTAGATGTCGGCGCAAAAGGCCACATAGCCCAATCGCGCGAGCATCTCGGCGCGCTTCTTTTCGTTATCCGTCACGCCCTTCCACTGATGAACAATCAAAACGCCGGGGCGTCTGGTTTTTACCGCGTCGTCAAAGACCAGCACGCCTTCGAGCGTGGTGTCGCCCTGTTTGTATTCGATGGTCTTGTTTTGGATGGCGGCATGGGCGGCCCAAGCGACCGCAAGCAAGAGCAAAGTTGAAATGGTCTTTTTCATAACACTTCATTGATAGACTGCTCGCGGGCCAAAAGACAAAACAATTTCTGAGTCGAATGGCACCGGGCGAACTGTTGAAGCTGGGTTGACGCTTTTGAATAGCGGCCCCATTCTGAAAAGCGGCGGCGGTTTCGACCCTAACTTCCAGCCGCCCACCACCGTCTCTCGCGTTGACTTTTAAGCAGGCTTGTCGCATGTCTTACGGCGGCAAACGCGCGGTGGTCAGCTGAATGGCAAATCATCCGGCGCACAAATGGCTTAAAATGAAATTGCTCAATTCGCTTTTGGTTCTGGCTGTCATCCCCCTCTTCGCCGGCTGCGGCCAACGTGAAACTCGGGTGGAAGTCGCCAATCGCGAGCAGATCCTCCTCTACGGCAACAAGACGGAGCCCCAGGACCTGGACCCGCATGTCGTCGAAGGCGTGGGTGAACACACCATCATCTCGACCTTGCTGGAAGGTTTGGTGGCCGAGGATCCCAAAACGCTCGCTCCGGTGCCCGGCTTGGCCGAGCGTTGGGAGATTTCACCCGACGGCAAAGTTTATACGTTTCACATCCGCGCCAACGCAAAATGGTCCACCGGCGATCCGGTCACGGCGGACGATTTTGTAAAATCCTACCGGCGAATTCTCACCCCGTCGCTCGGTTCCAAGTATTCGTACATGCTGTATCCCATGAAGAACGCCAAGGCGTTTAACGAGGGCAAGATCACGGAGCCAACGCAGTTGGGGGTGCGGGCCCTCGACGCCCGCACGTTGGAACTGACGGTGGATTGCCCGACCTCGTATCTGCTGCATTCGATGGCGAGTCACTACACTTGGTGGGCGGTTCACATGCCCACGGTGGAAAAACATGGCGATCCTTACAAGCCCGGCAACAAATGGACGCGCCCGGAAAATTACGTGGGTAACGGCCCGTTCGTGCTAACCGAGTGGGTACCGAACAGCGTGATCCGTGTGCGCAAGAACACCAATTACTGGGACGCGGCCAAGGTGCGGCTGAACGGAATCGATTTCCTCCCCATCGAAAGCGTTGACACCGAGGAGCGGAGTTTCCGCGCCGGACAATTGCATCGCACCGAGGAACTGCCCAACGGAAAAATTGACGCCTACCGGAAGGACAATCCGCAACTGCTGCGCATGGATGATTACCTCGGAAATTATTTTTACCGCATCAATGTGACGC
>JANOHH010000410.1:0-2732 GCA_031406395.1 Verrucomicrobiota bacterium
CCTGCCGCCGCGCAATACCCGGCGGGTTTCATAAGCGACACCAAAGCCGTGGGCTCGTTGTATGTGGCGCCGACGGGAGGGAACAAGGCGATCAATCTCTCGAGTGCATCCGTGAGTTTCATGGGCGGCAACTTGCCGGCGGACTTCAGCAATACCGTGAGCGTGAACGCTGGCGGCTCGGTGGTGAATCTGAGTCCGAACGCGTTGACGCTGACGATTTCTACGACGCTTGGCAGTTTCACGGGTCAAGTGGCGGAGCCGGGCTCGGGCGTGGTGCATCCGTTCAGTGGTGTGGTACTGCAGAAACAAAACGCCGGATTTGGCTTTCTGCAGGGATCAACCAGCAGCAGTCGGGTGACTTTCGCAGCGCCGTGATGTGGCGCATGGCGATTACACGGTCCTTGAGCACGTGCTGGAACCAGGAGCTAACAATTATTAAGTCGTGCCAACCTATAATTGAACTTCCAACCGAATCACGTTCGCAGGCCAGAGCTGAGGATGCGGCTTCTAGTTGCGTTCCTTTTGTCGGGGGTAACTAGCGCAGCCTTTGCGGACACCCACACGCTTCGGGTCAAGGATTCCGCTTTCGCCAATGAACTGTTAAGCCGTGGCGGGCGGCTGGTGGCCGACTACGGTAATTTTCAGCTCATCGAAACGGATGAAGACAAGCCCGCAGCTGGTCGGGCTGGTCGCGCCGAACTCGTTGAAGGTTCCCATCTCCTCGAACTCAATATCGGACGGATTGACACCCGGTCACCGCAGATAAAATCCTTACGAAAGAGCCGTGGGGAGTTCCAAAACCAACGGCTGCATTTGGTGCAATTCGCCGGGCCGGTCAAGCCGGAATGGCGCGGAGCCCTGGAGCGCAGCGGGGCACGGGTTGTGAGTTACGTCCCAAATAATGCCTACCTGATCTACGGCGATGCCAAAGCTCTGGCGCAAATTCAAGCCTGGGCCGGGGTAACCAGCATTGTGCAATGGGAAGGTGAGTACGCCGACGTTTACAAAATCCATCCCGCGGCGAGGCTAACGGATGCGAATGGGTTTCCTCAAACGCCCGCCTCGGACATGTTCGCGGTGCAACTCGTCGAGGATGCCCAGGCCAATCCGAACACGCTTGCCCTGATTGACCAATGGAAACTGGCCCCGGTGAAACGCGAATTCCGTGCGCTTCAATATCGCAATCTTATCGTGCGTTTGCCGCCGGAACGACTGACGGAGATTGCCGGCCAGCCGGATGTGGTTTCGATTCAACCGTACGAAGACCCCCAAAAGCGTGATGAATGTCAGAATCAGATAATTGCCGGGAATCTCAGCGGCGTCTTGCCCAGTGGGCCAGGCTATCTCGCCTGGCTTGCGAGCAAGGGTTTTACCCAACAGCAGTTCATCACTTCTGGCTTTGTCGTAGACCTGACGGACAGCGGCGTTGATAACGGGACGACGTCGCCCGGGCATTTTGGTTTGAGCGTGTCAGGCGTTCCAGTGCAGGGCAGTCGCGTGGTCTACAATCGCCTCGAAGGCACTCCGCATCTCGGCAGCACCATGGCGGGCCACGACGGGCATGGCAATCTCAACGCTCACATTCTCGGCGGCTTCAGTGATTCCACCGGCGGTTTTCCGCACGCGGACGTCGCGGGATTTCGCTATGGGCTAGGGGTATGCCCGTTCGTGAAAATCGGCTCCTCCGTGGTGTTTGATCCCGACAATTTCACCAGTCCCAACTATGCGAACCTGCAATCCAAGGCTTACCAAGACTCGGCGCGCATCAGCGCCAACAGTTGGGGCATGCCAAACAATTACTATACCGTGGACGCCCAGGCCTACGATGCGCTCGTGCGGGACGCGCAACCCGATGGCTCGACGTTCGCCGCGCCCGGCAATCAGGAGATGGTTATTGTGTTTGCCGCAGGCAATCGGGGCACAAACCTCAACACCATCGGTGCACCGGGCACGGCCAAGAATGTGATCACGGTTGGGGCCGCTGAAAATGTCCGGTCGACGGCGGCTGCCAGTGGCGGGAATAATTCGTTCGGTAATGATGGCTGCGGTTACTCGGATGCAAACTCGGACAGTGCGAATGATCTGGCCATCTTTTCCAGTCATGGCCCCTGCAGCGATGGCCGGCAAAAGCCTGATCTTGTCGCCCCCGGCTCACACATCACGGGAGGAGTTGCTCAAAGCGGTCCCGCGACAAATTTGAATGGTTGGGCGCTCGCGGACTTTCGAGCGTCGTCGATTTGCGCGTTGAACGGTGGTGGCACGGTCGGCAGCACGAACAATTTCTTCCCGCTCGGGCAACAGTTTTACACGGTCTCTTCCGGTACGAGCCACGCAACTCCCGCCGTCGCCGGGGCTTGCGCACTGGTCCGCCAGTATTTCATCAACCGTTTTCTGATGTTCCCCAGCCCGGCAATGACAAAGGCGTTTTTGATGAATTCAGCCCGCTACCTCACGGGCACTCGAGCCAACGACAATCTCTGGTCCTCAGGGCAGGGCATGGGCGAGTTGAATCTTGGCACCGCATTCGATGGTGTTGCGCGGGTGTTGCGGGATCAACTTCCCGCCGACAAGTTCACCGCTTCGGGCCAAACCCGCGTATTTACTGGCACGATCACGGATACGAACAAACCCTTGCGCGTCACCCTGGCTTGGACCGATGCTCCGGGCAATACTTTTGGCAACGCCTTCAACAACGATCTGGATCTAACCATCACCGTTGGCAACAAGACTTA
>JANOHH010000445.1:0-2521 GCA_031406395.1 Verrucomicrobiota bacterium
CCACCAAACGGGACGGATGTCAGGGGAATCAGTGTCAGGGGAATAATGACTGGGTTGGAACAATTTCCTTTTCCGATTCCCCTGACCTCCATTCCCCTGACCTCTGCGTTCGCCGCAGCGACCGACTGCAGCCCGGAGTACCGCGCGCCTTAGGTTGCGGCCCTGCCGCGCTGCGCCTCTGCGTTTATCCCCCCCCGGCTTTCAATCGCATTTGTTCGGCTAAGGATGGCATGCGGCACGATTTCCGGTAGGCTGCGTGCGCTTCAATGAAGAAGATAGTCAATATTGCCGCCTACAAGTTTGTCGCATTGCCGGACCTCCGGATGTTGCGGGCCCGTTTGCTGGCGCTGTGCAAAAGCTGGGAACTCAAGGGCACGATTCTGCTCAGCGCGGAAGGCATCAATCTTTTCGTCGCGGGGGCAGCGGACAACATTGATCTACTGCTGGCGGAATTGCGGTCCTGGCCGGGGCTCGCGGATTTGCAACTCAAGGTCAGCCACACGGAGCATCAGCCCTTCAGCAAGATGTTGGTGCGGCTCAAAAAAGAAATCATTGCGTTTGGCGTGATGGGCATTGACCCGGCGCAACGGACCTCCCCCAAGCTGCCGGCGAAGGAATTGAAACAATGGCTCGACGAAGGCCGCCCGGTGACGTTGCTCGACACGCGCAACAATTACGAGGTGAAGCTCGGCACGTTCAAGCAGGCACGGGCCATCGGCATTGATCATTTCCGCGATTTTCCTGACGCCGTGCGCCAACTGCCACCGGCGATGAAAGAGCAAGCGATCGTGATGTTTTGCACCGGCGGCATCCGTTGCGAGAAGGCCGGCCCGTTCATGGAGCGCGAGGGGTTCAAAAATATTTTCCAGCTCGAAGGCGGAATCCTGAAGTATTTCGAGGACTGTGGCGGCGCGCATTACGATGGCGAGTGCTTTGTGTTCGACCAGCGCGTGGGTTTGGATCCGAGTTTGCAGGAAACGGAATCCCTCCAGTGTTTTCGCTGTCAGACGCCGTTGAGCGCGACGGATCAAACGGACCCGCGCTACGTCCCCGGCCAGGGCTGCCCGTATTGCTTCAAGACCCCCGCCGAACAAATGGCGTTGAACCTCGCGCAGCGGCATGCAGCCATCCGCCGCGCTTTCACGCCGCTCCCCGGCAGCGTGCCTTGCGATCACTTCAAGTTCATCAACGTTCCGGAAGACTGCGATGGCAAGACCTTGCGGGACACGCTTTGGCGCGTGGTCCGGGAGGTGCCGGCGGCGTATTGGGATACTGAATGCGCGCGCGGGCTGGTGTTGAACGAGGGACATGAGCCGGTTGCCGCCACGCGCATCGTGCGCGCCGGGGAACGCTATCAGCACAAGTTTCCCAATGTGACCGAGCCGGATGTGAACGGGCGGGTGGAAATCCTGCACGAGGACGAGGCGTTGATCGTGCTCAACAAACCTGCGCCGCTGCCGATGCACCAAGGGGGACGCTTTTATCGCAACACGCTCCAGTACCTTCTCAACCACGCGTACCATCCACAGCGGCCCTTTCCGGCGCATCGGTTGGACGCCAACACCACCGGCCTGGTCTTGGTGACGCGCACCCAGCACTTTGCCGGGAGGTTGCAACCGCAATTCGCCCGCGGCCAGGTAGAAAAACTTTACCTCGTTCGCGTGCAAGGTCAGCCGAAGGAAGCTGTTTTCAGTTGCGATGCTCCCATCAGCGCCAAGTCCGGTGAAATTGGATCGCGCAAAGTGGACCTGGAATCCGGCCGCGCCGCGCGCACGGAATTTCGCGTGCGTCAACGCCACGAAGACGGCACGACCTTGCTGGAAGCGCGTCCGCTCACCGGGCGCACCAACCAGATTCGCGTTCACCTGTGGCATCTGGGCTTGCCCGTCTGCGGCGACGCGGTTTATCTCCTTGAGAATCAACTCGGCGACACGCAAACGCTGAGCCTGGACGATCCGCCGCTCTGCCTGCACGCGTGGCGAATCAAGTTCGTGCATCCGTTGAGCAAGCAGCCGGTGGAATTTACCACACCCATACCGGCGTGGGCGGCGGGAAGAGCTTGATCGAAGCTGCCGGTTATCATCAGCGGGGCGGGTTGAACACTTTGGGAGAGATGCCATGAGCCGCTCAAGTGCTGGTTACTGGACTTCAGCATGCCATCAAGTTCATGGGGACTGCGCTTCATCGGGCTTTTCTGAAAATGAAGTCTCAGCACTCCCAATATCAACGACTCTTGCGCCGTGCAGCATGGCACCGAATCCATGGTCTTCGTCCCAGTCGCATCCAAACTCAAGCCCGACATATCCAAGTCCGTCACGGAGGTGCGAATGAATGTGAACCTGACTAAGGCCCATCATCTTCCTGAACTCATCTGACGACGAAACCGGTGGCATCAAATCGTCATCCAGTTCGCAATTCCTCTTCACTTCTCGATACCACGGCAGTAACGCGGCCAACACGGACTGAACCACCTCATCGCCGCTTTTGATCTGAAACTCAAGCGCCCGACGTTGAGCCTCCG
>JANOHH010000468.1:0-2453 GCA_031406395.1 Verrucomicrobiota bacterium
CGTATCGTTGCGCAGCAGCTCCGCCGCCCCATTCAATTGGTTGATCACCACATCCAGATCCCCATCATTATCCAAATCCCCCAACGCCATCCCATTGGCCACCCCCACCGAATTGAAACCCCAAGCCGCACCCACTTCTTCGAAAGTTAAATCGCCACGGTTGCGAAAGGCGACTTTCGGAAGCTCAAGGCGCGGAAACATCGACATGGTTTCGGCGAGCCGCTTCGAGCTTTTTCTGCGCAATTCTTCAAATCCGCGCAAAGCGTCTGAATCCGTGGCGTCGTGCGGGTGGCCGGTGGCAATCAACAAATCTTCAAATCCATCCAGATCTACGTCCAGAAAGATCGAGCTCCATGACCATCCGGAAGCCTGTAAACCGCTGAGTTGAGCAATCTCGGCGAATGTCCGGTCGCCCCGGTTCAAAAAAAGCGTGTTCCGCATGACCTGCGGCCGGCTGTCAATGACTCGGATTTCCTCCGGCGGCCAACCCCACCAAGGAACTGGATCAAGTTCGAAATTATCGCGCTGCACCTGGCGCATTTGATGGGAACGACTCAACATCTCCATGACGACCGCGTCGTCGTAGCCATCACGATTGATGTCCGCAAAATCAACCGCCATTGAGGCAAAAGACGTTTTTCGCAGGGCAAGCTTGGCCAGCGCGCGGAATTTCCCTTTGCCATCGTTGATCCAAATTCTGTCGGGAGAGAAGAAGTCGTTGCAGACGTAGAGGTCGGGAAACCCGTCGCCATTCAGATCGCGAAACATGGCACTCAAGCCCCAGTCACGTGGCGGTCCGGGCAAAGCACGACCGGCCTCGTCCAGGAAACCACCGTTGGTCCAGGAAACCGATTGGAAATGACCACGCCCGTCGTTCAAATACAAAACATCTGGTTCGCCAACCTCCACCAGCGCATTGCCTCCTGAAGCTGCGACGACGATAAACTGTTCCGAATGTTCGGCTGGCACCTGCAACTTACCATTGGTGTTGCGTAGGCGGACCGTCGTAGCGACATCGAGATCCTTGAAGGTGGTAGCCCGGTAGTTAGCCACATACAAATCTAAAGAACCATCACCATCCACATCGGCCAATGCCAGGGAATGGCTGCCGTACTTGGCGATCAACCCCGAGCCCGTCGGTTCCTTGAAGTGACCTTTACCATCATTCAAGAACAAACGTGTGCCGGCGCCTAGTCCGTTGACCAACAAATCCAGATCGCCATCGCCATCAACATCGGCAAAGACTGCCCCCGTTGAGGATCGCCCAAGACATACGACTCCGGCTGCCTGAGTGATGTCCTCAAACTTCCAGTTGCCGAGATTGCGGTACAATTTGTTACCGCCTTCCAGGCTGCAAAAATAGATATCGCAGCGTCCATCGCCGTCAATGTCTCCCAGCGCCACGCCCGAACCGTTTTCCAGAATCCGATTCTTATCCATTTGGGCCTCAGAAAGGTTATTGGAAAAAGTGATGCCGGTCTGCGTCGTCAGCTGGCGTGTGAATCCGGTTTTCCCAGTGTCGGGCAAAACCAAATTAGCCCAGCGATAGCCTTCACCTTGGCGCCAATCGGAACCGTAGGAGCAACTGGAGATTAGCGCCGAAACAAGAACAACCAGCCACCCAGGATGCAACTGTGCCTTGCCTGCGCACAAGATTCGACCGGGTAGTGGTAATCTCATCTTAGTTTCTCCAGCGAACCTGCGGCGGTGACACGGAGTTCACGGGCATCGGCGGGGACATTGTGGGTGGTGGTTTTGCCGCCCGGCCAGCGCACTTGGATTTGGGTGGCCACGGCCCCGTTGAGGCTCAGCACCGGCACCGCGCTGTCCTGCGACCAATACCCCGAGCCCCCATGCACCTCTCGCGCCGCACCCCATTTGTCGCCGGCCCCCAACCGCACCACCGCCCCAAGCCCACTCCCATTGCTCCCGGCCCCCACCAACCGCACCCGCAGTCCCGGCTGCCCGCCCACATTCCGATACAGCTTGCTCGCCGCCCCGTTCTGGCTCACCACCAAGTCCACCCGCCCGTCCCCATCGTAATCGCACACCGCCGTCCCCCGCTGTTCCCCATACACTTTCACCCCACTTTCCTGCCCAGGCACCGCCCGAAAGTTGCCCCGCCCGTCCCCCTGCAACCACAACCCCCGCCCCGCATCATACCGCCCGGTCTCCAGGTCCGTCCCAAAAAAATTCTGGCTCACAAACACGTCCTCCTTCCCGTCCCCATCATAGTCCCCCACGTTCACCCCAAACACCGGCGCCAATTGCGCTTCCAACGGCAGGACCCGCACCTCAAACTGGTCCCCCCGATTCAACAACACCACCGACTCCAACACGGCCACTCGCAACTCCTGGAGTTGCGCAAACCCCTCCCCCACGATCTCCCCCACACTCGCCTCCCCATACTCCCGATACGTCTGAAACCGCTCACTCAACCGCGGAATCGCCCC
>JANOHH010000478.1:0-3754 GCA_031406395.1 Verrucomicrobiota bacterium
CGGGCCGAGCAACTCGTCCACGCGTACGAATTGGTAACCTTTTTTGCCCAGCGTAGCGAGCAGTTCGCCGAAACGAAGATGGAACTTGTCCGCCCGCCCGGAACCGCTGCCGAGGTGCAGCAACAGAATATGGCCGTTCAACCCGCGCGGGTCCTCACGCTCCCGCTTCACGATGCTGTCGAAGATGGCCTGGGACGAAACAAAGTTGGTATCCGCCTCGCCGGTGCCATCCGCGTTCGATCGTGTCCCCGGGGTGTGGCTGATGAGTGTCCAGCGCTGTTGGCGGGTCCAATCAACGATCTCGCGGTTGTAGTGTTCGAACGCCGGCAGAAAATAGCGGCTGGAGCGGCGCTCGCCGAAACCTTGCCCGGGGAGTTTGGCGGCATTTGCCAGCAGGTCGTTTGTGAACTCCTCCTCGCTCACCAGCGTGCGCCGCGTTTCATCCCCGGCGCAGTAGCGCAAATGTTTGTCGGAATGCGGCCCTAGGTAGTGACCGCCAGCCACCATCTGGCTAATCAAGGATTTGAACTGTGGATTCAGTAGGAAGGTGCCCGTCAGGAAGAACGAGCCCCGGCCCTGCCGCTGCGCCAGTTCGTTCAAAAGCGTTTCGCCGCCTTCGGCAAACTCATGGCCCGCGAAGACGAACGCGATGCGCTTCGGTTCTTTCGGTCCTCGAATGATCCCTCCGTCGTGCAGCTCGCATTGCACCCGGACGATGGAGCGCGGGATCGCGCGGCGACCAAATTCATCTGGGTCGTCGGGCATTTCGCGCAGCGTCGGCAACGCGGATTCCGCCTGCGTCCCAAACGCGCCGAGCGCCATGGCGGTGGCCGCCCGAACGCGGCTGTCCGCATCGGCCAGTGTGCGCGTGAGCGCCGGCACGGCCAGTGGCGCGTCCAACCCGATATTGCCGAGCGCCCGGGCGGCAGTGACACGTAACTCCGCATCGCCTCCGTTCAACGCCTGCACCAGCGCGGGTACGGCTTCGTCCGCTTGGCTGCGGAGCTGTCCCAGATAATTCGCGGCCATGCTTTGTCGGGCCGGGTTCGAGTTGGTCAGCGCCTTCAGCAACGGCGGGATGGTTTCCGGGCCTCCGATCTCCAGCATCGCTAGGAAGGCCCTTTCGGCGAGGGCCGGATCGGAGGTTTCGGCAAGAGTCGCCAGTTTCGGGATCGCCGGGCGGGCGGTGCGGCCCAGGACTTGAAATCCAATCCGCGCCCGGCGCTGGTCCGCTTCCGCCAGGGACTCGCTGAGGTCCACGTTGGCCGTGTCCTGAATCAAGGTTACGGCCTGAACTTTCCATCGTGAGTCCGCACCGCCGAGCATTGTCACCAAGGTGGGCAAGCCGTTCGTGCCGATCGCGCGGATCGCGGCGACGGATTCCCGCCACTTGGGCGAAGCTGTATCCGGCGCCGCCTCCAGTTCCCGCAACCAGTCCGTCAGCTTCTTGCCCTGATACTCCGGCTCGCGCGAATGAAAAGTGAGCCAGCCCGCCGCGGCGAGCACGGTCAGCAACAGCAAGGCAAACGCAAGGCGCAGACGCTGGTTCACAATGCGGGTGATTGTCGCCGCTCCTGGTTTGGCGGCGAGAAAAATTTATCGGCTTCCGGCCTGGCCAAGAAAAAACCCGCGGCCTTTGCGGTCGCGGGTGAAACAAGAAACGGTTCGCCTACGCGCCGTTATCGCCAATGGCTTCCACGGGACAGCCTTCCTTGGCTTCCTTGCAGCGCGCCTCCTCTTCGGGCGATTCCGGCTGCTTGTAAACAAATGAATACCCGCCGTCATCGCTGCGCTTGTAATTGTCCGGGGCGGTTTCGCGGCACAGATCACAGTCAATGCACTGGTTGTCCACGTAGTATTTGCCGGTGATATTTTCGGGGTATCGGTTTGCTGCGTCTGCCATAAATAATTCTTTCGTTACCAAAAAAATAACGCGCTCCCGCCCGGCATGGCAAGCCTCAATATCCAGATCAATCGAGTCAAATTGACTCCGGTCATGATCGTCAACCTGATCTTGCGTTTAATCTTGTCCGGAAAGTCTGTGGCGGGGGACGCAGACGGGGAAATTAAGATTACGATCAAGAGTAAGCGCAAGAACTGAAGCTTGCTGGCCCCTTCCAGTCGTACCCTATCCAAAACACTCCGAGCTTTCCATCTGCGCTTATGGTCGTAAGCTCCCACCCATTGAATCGGCCCTTGCCTGCATGAGAAAAACCAAAATCGTTGCTACCCTCGGCCCGGCTACCAGTTCACCCGCCACGCTCGGCGCGATGCTGGACGCCGGCGCCAACGTTTTCGCCTCAACATGTCGCACGCATCCCACGACTGGGTGCGCCGCATCGTGGCGGACATTCGCGCTGCCGCCACCGCACGCGGGTTGTTCACCGGCATCATGATGGACACGCAAGGTCCGGCCATCCGCACCGGCGATTTACGCGTACCGCTCGACCTCAAACCCGGCCAGAAGTTCACGCTCACCGTCCGCGGTGAACGCAGCGAGGAGGAACGTTCCGTGGACGTCAACTACGCCAACTTCGTCAACGACATCAGCGTGGGCGACGTGGTGCTGCTCGATAATGGTGCGATCCAGATGAAGGTGCTTGCCAAGGATGGCAACAAGGTTGAGTGCGAAGTCCTCACCGAGGGCACCCTCGGCAGCCGGCGCCATATCAATTTGCCTGGCGTCAAAGTCAGCCTGCCCGCGCTCACCGCCAAGGACATCGCCGACGTGAAACTCGGGCTCGAAGTGGGCGTGGATTTCATCGCGCTCTCCTTCGTTCGGGAAGCGCGCGACTTGTTGCAGTTGAAGGAGCTTTTCGCCGCGGGCCAACCCCGCCCGCTCGTAATCGCCAAGATTGAAGACCAGCAGGCCGTCCAAAATCTCGAAGCCATCGTGCAGGAAGCCGACGCTGTCATGGTCGCACGCGGCGATCTCGGCATCGAGATTCCCTACGAGGAACTGCCCATCGTCCAACGGCGCATCGTGAAAACCTGTCTCCGCCTGGGCAAACCCGTCATCGTCGCCACGCACATGCTCGAAAGCATGATTGAATCGCCCATGCCCACGCGGGCCGAGGTCACCGACGTCGCCAACGCCGTCTATGAACAAACTGACGCCATCATGTTGAGCGGCGAGACGACCGTCGGCAAATATCCCGTCAAATGTATTGAAGTATTCGATCGCATCGCCCAACGCATCGAACGGAGCGGGGGCGCGAACTTTTTCGAGGCGGCCGAACTCACGCAGCCGCGGCAGAAAGTGGTGAAAAGCGCCGTGGTCATGGCCAACGAACTCAAGGCCGAGGCCATCCTCGTGTTGACCCGCCACGGGAGCATGGCGCGCTACACCGGCTGGCTGCGCCCGCGGTATTCGCGAATTTATGGCCTGTGCGCGGACGCCGCGGTGGCGCGCGGACTAAGTCTGAGTTGGGGCGTCACCCCCGTGGTCATCCCGTTTGACCTCATCAACCCCATGAACACCATTGATACCGCGCTGGAAACCCTCGTCGCCCAGGGGCAACTGAAACCCGGCCACACCGTCGTCGTCGTGAGTTCCATCCTCGTCGGCAATCAAATCGTGGACGCCGTGCAAATGCGCGTGGTCAGCTAGGAGCCGGTTTGTGAAAACTCTCCAATTCATCGTAGGAGACGACGTGAGGAGAAAACCACGGTTGGCAACCGCGCAACGCGGCCATCAAGTTGGGCTGGTAGGGCGCGTCACTCCGTGCGCGCCGTTCCGAGGGTGGGTTAACTG
>JANOHH010000492.1:0-2771 GCA_031406395.1 Verrucomicrobiota bacterium
AAAAGCCACCAGACGACCATCATCTTCGGCACCATGAAAGGCAGCGTGATTCGGAAAATATAGCCCAGGATGGTCGGCGTGCGGACCTTTTGCTGATCCGCGATGGCTTTGACCATGAAATTCGGTCCGTTGCCGATGTAAGTGTTCGCGCCGAAAAACACCGCCCCCACGCTAATGGCGACCAAATGGGTGGATTGGGTGGCCAGCAGATGTTGCATATCCGTATCCTGCGCCGCGCCCATCAACGCGCTCAGGAAACTCAAGTACGTCGGCGCGTTGTCCAGCACGCTGGAGAGGACGCCGCTACCCCAGAAGAAAAAGGCGGGCGTCGGGTCGCCCAGCTTCGCCGCGTTGATCTGCAACCAATCCAGCGCTGGCATCATCGTGGCGAAGATGCCGAGGAACAGAATGGCCACTTCCTGGATCGGATGAAAATTGAAATGGTTCGCCTCGTGCACCGGCTTCCGGGTGGTGTAGTACGAACCAATCGCGGCCGCCACCATCAATGCCTCGCGCAAAAATATCGGTTGCTTGATGAACACGGCGCCCAGGATCACGGCCAGGAAAAAAATATTGCCCAACCCATCAAATCGCCATTGCTCGCGCGCGGTTTCTTTTTCGCGAATCGGCTTCGGCGCCCGGCGAAAATTGAAACTGTCCACCACGAAGAACATCGCCAGCAGAATCCCCAGCCCCGTAGCCCACATCGGCCAGCAATGCTCCGCCACCCACCAAAATGGAATCCCCTTCAAGAACCCGAGGAACAACGGTGGATCCCCGATCGGCGTCAGGCAACCGCCCACGTTGGAAACGATGAAAATGAAAAAGACGGTGTGATGCGCCGTGACCCGGTATTTGTTCATCCGAATCCATGGCCGAATGAGCAGCATCGAAGCCCCCGTCGTCCCGAGCAAATTCGCCAGCACCGCGCCGACCAACAAAAACGCCACATTGACCAGCGGCGTCGCCTCGCCTTTGACCGAGATGTGGATGCCACCCGAGACCACGAAGAGCGCCCCAATGAGCGCGATGAAACTCAGGTACTCGTGTGCCCCGGCCAAAACCCGAGTATAAGCGTGTAGGTCGAGCAGGTAGTAGCCCAACGTCACCGCGCCGAGCGCGCAGGCGACTTTGGGATAATGCCTGGTCCACCAATCCGCAAACCACAGCGGCGCGAGCGCGATCAGGCCGAGCAGGATGCCAAACGGCAGCATCATCCACGGGTTGGGCGTGATCAAAGTCTCTGGCATGGCGGAAAGCATTTGCGGCAAATCGAATCGTGGTCAATCAATTCCCGCCAGCCGGCGCCGAGCCCAGCCTCGCCCCAAGGGGAAATGGGAGTGCCGTTCGACACGACACGCCCACCCCCATAAGTCGGTTTCCGGACGTAAAATCTCCCGGCATCACTCATTCGGCGAGTGCCAACAATTCGTTGCTGCGTTCCCGGATGAGCGCCTGACGGCCGGCCTTGATCCGTGCGGCTCGCGCTTTTTCCTCAAAGAGCGTCGGCAGGAGCAACAGCGGATACGGCGTGAGCCACACGAGCGCTGCGGCGTCGTTGGCCGCCCGCCGCAAGCCCACGTTTTGCTCAAGGTTGGTGGTTCTTTCCAGTTCACGCGCCAGCAGCCGGTTCTTGAGCTGGTCCAACTCGGTCTCCGCCACCCCGCGGAACGGCACCGCCGCAAGCCCCGGTGGGTCAAACCGGGTCGCGGCCACATACTGCGTCGACACCTGGTTTTCTTTCGTTTTCATCTTTTTTCCTTTCGCTAAAATTGGTTGATTCCCATGGCGCCAAACAAAAACCCCGCGATTGACTGACAATCGCGGGGTTTTTGAAAATTGGGTTCGTTGTTCAGGAACTCAAGCCCGCGCTGCCAAGGCAGAAGGAATGACGCGTCCATTGGGACGAGTATCCGCCGAGACACATCGGCTTTTGCATTTTGATAATCGCAGTATTCATTCCGTCGGGGCTCATGAAACACCACCGCGAGACCGTTGTCAAAGACATTCCGCCCCGCCTTTGACGGCCGGGTGCAACCCGAAGTTGTTCGAGGTGGAACTCGTCGCGCTGCGACGAGTAGGGCCGCGTTCAGCGGCGCAACCTCTTTGGCGGGACTCGTCCCTGGTAGAAACGCCCGCTGCACGCGGGCGCGGTTGTCGCAGCGCGACAACCTCTACCCACAACATTGGGATGCACGGTTGACGGCCCGCGTGCCGCCGCAAAAGCATGACAAGCGGCGCCGTTGCCCGTTAAATCCCCCGCGCGCGGATGAAAAAGCTGTTCGACATTATTCACGAAGACGGGGAGTTGCTGGTGGTGAACAAACCGGCGGACCTGGTTTGTCATCCAACCAAGGGGGACGAGTTTTCGAGCCTCATCAGCCGGGTGCGGCTACATCTTGGCGCGAGCGCGCAAGCGCATTTGGTCAACCGCCTGGATCGCGAAACGAGCGGGGTGACGGTCGTCGCCAAGAGCGCTACAATCGCGGGCGAGTTGGGGCGACTCTGGGAAGCGCGCGCAGTCGAGAAGGAATATCTCGCCATCGTTCACGGCCACGTCCGCGACGATCACGGGCTGATTGACGCGTCGCTCGGCAAGGATGAAGCCAGCCGTGTGGCGATCAAGGACTGCGTGCGCGCCGACGGGTCGCCGGCGCAAACCGAATTCCACGTTGAAAATCGCATCGGAATACCGACCACAAATGCAACTTACTCCCAGCTCCGGGTTCACCCGCGTTCAGGCCGCAAGCACCAGATCCGCATCCACCTTG
>JANOHH010000510.1:0-1135 GCA_031406395.1 Verrucomicrobiota bacterium
AAAAGCATTCCGCCGCCGTTCTTCCTCGCGCAGGACGTGATCGTGCGGCTGATGTTGCCATTCACGACCGCCACCGAGCGCCGGTTCGAGGTGCGTGCGGAGGAACTTCATGGCGTTGAGCTGATCGGACTCGCGCCGGAGCCCCATCCAGACGAGATGCAGATGATCCGGCATGAGGCAGTAGGCCGGGCAGAAAAGATGTTCCCGGGCGGAGGCGTGGAGCATCAGTTCGCGGAACGCGGCGTGGAAAACCGGAGTCAGCCAGCCGCGGGCGCGTTCTTCCAAAGTGTTCGTCCAGAAAACGACCGCGTGGCCCTGGTAGCGATGTTTTTCCAGTCGCGGAAGTTTTCCTTTGCGCGGCGTAGCCACCGAGGTAACGAGGTGGATGTCCTTGGTCGGAATGCTTTCTTTCATGCGCGGGAATCTGCGACGTGCGGCGTTTATCCAAAATGAACCGGGCGGAGTCAAGTGCGGAGTAGTAGCCACCGACGTGAGGAGACGGATTCTTCTGACTCATGACCGGTCCGCCTCCTGACGTCGGCGGCTACGCCGGTTTGATAACCGCCGAAGTGATGAGGCGGATCTACGGCACCAAGTTTCTCACGAATGCATTGCCGCCGCTCCGGTCCAAATCATTGCCGCGTTCGCGGAGGGTGAGGGTGTTCGTCACGCTGGCGCAGGTGCGGGCGATGCTCGTAGCCACCGAGGTGAGGAGGTGGACTTCCCCTTCGCACTCCGCCTCGTTACCTCGGCGGCTACGAAATTTTTTCCGCCTCGCCCTGACTGAGGAAGCTGTCGTAGGATTCGCGGTGTACCCGGACAATGACATGGAAACACCGCTGACACCGCTGGAACTCGCGCGCCGCGCCCGCAAGCTTTACCCCGACCGCGAGGCGGTGGTCGACGGCGACCTACGCCTGACCTACCGGCAATTCTTCGAGCGTTGCGATCGCTGGTCTGCCGCGCTGCAAAGACTCGGCGTCCGCCCGGGCGAACGCGTGGCCTGCATCGCGCCCAACACCCATGCACATCTCGAAGCCTACTATGCCGTGCCGCAGATCGGCGCGGTCGTTGTGCCGATCAATTACCGGCTCACCGCCGATGACTTTGCCTACATCATCAACCACAGCGGGGC
>JANOHH010000517.1:0-2319 GCA_031406395.1 Verrucomicrobiota bacterium
CTCGCGATAGTCGGTTGGCGACTGACCCGCAATTCTTCTAAACATCCGCCCGAAGTGCGAGAGCGACTGAAACCCGGCCGCGAAAGTGATTTCGCTGATGCGCAAGTTGGGATTGCACAGCAAGGTCATTGCCTTTTCGACCCGCAGGCGCGAGATGAACTCGGTAAAACTCAGGCCGGTGGCCTTGCGGAACAGCTTGCAAAAGTAAAACCGGCTCGTATTTACCGCGCGTGAAACCTGGCCCAAGGAGAGGGTCTCCGTGTAGTGCTCATTAATAAAGCATTTCGCTTTCGTAATCATCGGCGACTCCGTGTTCGCCGCCTGGACGGCGAGCTGGTTGCTTTTCAGCGCGAGATGGTCGGCGAAAGTGGTCAGCAGCGCTGCCGCAGCTTCGAGTTTCTTTTGGGCGACGACTGGCGTCTTGAGGTAAGCCCGCCGCGTCGCTTCATTGGCAATATCCAAGCCGCGGCTGGCCGCCGCCTCGACGGCACGATGAAACGCCGCATCGGTCGGCGCCTCGCGCATCACCTGACCGGTTTGCAGGAAGCCGATGGTTTGCGCGCCAAGCTTGACGGGTACGGCGGTTTCACACAAACCGTAGGCGCATGCCCGCGTGGCGGCTTCATTCATGGCATCCTGCGTGAGCTTTTCCTGCAACTGGAGGCACGCAGCGCAGGTGCGGCTCTGCTCGGCCATCACCGCGCAGAATGCATTCTCTTGGCGCATGCCGTGGAATGGCAATTGCCAGCTCCCGACCGGACGCAGCACCAACGGCATCCCGGTCGTCGCAGTGTAGGCCCGCGCGTATTGCTTGAACGTCTCCGAGCGGGCCAGGGTCGCAATCAGTTGACCGTGAGTATTCATGACGCCGTCATCGGGGATGATTTGTTCGTGCCGATGCAGTCCAGCAAGCGCTGTTGCGTGGCTTGGAGCTGTTTGACCACCACCTCGGCAATGCGCTGCATGATTTGATAACCCAGATCCGCGATGCCGCCCAGTTGAACAATGCATTCGGTGATCAGGTACACGTAAGATGCCACGGCGGCGGCCATCTTGTCGAAAAGTTCGTGCAGGCCGATGAAGCTGGGGCCTTTCACGTTCCAATGAGCCTGCTTCATCTGCATTGGGAGATCCACCGCGGACGCCCGCCGCTGGTTCATGAGCGCGGTCAGTTCCAGGCGGCGGTTCGCGGAGGTGGCGTTTTCCGTTCCATACATTTTTATGGCTTCTGCGATTTTGGTTATGGATGCATTCATGGCTTGATTGTTTCTTTTGGGAGGTGGGGGGGTGATTTATTTTACGGGTGGTCTTAATACCCATGAACCCGGGAGGCGTTGCATTCCGCGATCACCTCCGCCTCGGCGGCCAGCCAATGTTCCACATCCTGTCCCGGGAGCGAACCCTGATTTAGATAATTAAAGTAAGCCCTTCGCGCCACTTCCTCCGCGGACGCGACAAAATCAACTTCGTTCGGTTTAAACTCCGCAGTTGCCGCCGACCGGGCGGCGCCAACGTACTTTTGGTTCCGGGTGTTCTGTTTATGTTTCATGGCGTGAGCCTAGTCGCCGCACCGGTGCGCGCGCCATGGGGTGTTCACCCCACTCACATCGAAAAAATCGGCGGCTCGGGATTCTTCACAAATCCGGCCCGCAGTTGGCGGCCCCACCGCAAGCGCGGACGTCCAACCCGCCGGCGAAGATACTTGCCGTGCGTGGCGCATCTGTTAAAAACGTGACTTGGGAAGTCCCTGTTGGCCGGCGCTAATGATTGTCCAAAGTGTTTGAACATCGAACCAAACCGCTGCTGCCCCGAAAAGTTTTCGCGCTGCGGGTGTTGCGCAGCTTGGCGCTCGCGCTTGCGATCCTTGGAGTTTCCCTTGGGTTGGGAATGATCGGCTACCACATTTTCGCTGGGCTTTCCTGGGTGGACGCCCTCCTGAATGCATCAATGATCCTGACTGGGATGGGGCCAGTAAACGAACTCCACACGGTTGCGGGGAAATTATTCGCCTCGCTCTATGCGCTGTTCAGCGGGGTCGTCTTTATCACCGCGGTGGCTCTGCTGCTGGCGCCGGTATTTCACCGTTTCCTCCACAAGTTCCATCTGGAATCGGAAAGTCAGGAAGGTGACCAGAAGGGGCAACGGTGAGGGGCGGGTAAAAACCAGCGGCTCTGACTACACCATCGCCGCCAGCAGTTCATCCAAGGAAACCGTGGCAAAGCTGGTCGCGGAGTCGCTCATGGCATAGGGGATAATGAGTTCACGCCCGTGCAGCAGCGCGCCACAGGTGTACACCACGTTCGGAACATAGCCTTCGCG
>JANOHH010000521.1:0-2567 GCA_031406395.1 Verrucomicrobiota bacterium
ATTGCCCTGCGGCGGTGGCAAACCGTTGCGCGGCGAGATCGCGCTTCATCGGTTGGCCCGATGCGAAGCGCTGGTTGCCGGCCTTGAGCTTTTCCAGCGCTTGGGCTGGAGTGATGGCGTCCTGCGAGGCTTTACTTTGAACTTCTGTCCCAGTGGAGCAGGCTGCGACGGTTGAGCACGAATCCTTTTTTGCAGCGCGCGGGGTGCTGCAGCCGGTGCTGACGATCGCCAGTGCTGCAACGATTGCGGCCAAGGAAAGTGTCTTGATTCCGATGCTTGAGTTATTGGTTTTCATGTTTTTAGTTTTCGTTTCTATTGCGGTGATTGCAACGGAGACAAACTAGGCGGCGAGCCGCGGTCGGAATAGTACGATTATCCAATTGGACGATTAGGTTAAAACGAACTGCCAGACCGGAGACGACGGAGCCGAAACACAGAAAAGCCCTTGCCGGCTGGATTGCGGGCGAATCGCCGCGAGGAAATTGATGCCGGCGCCGCTACCAAACCAACCGCGATCCCTTGGCGCGGGAGGCCACTGCCAGTTTGGATTTATACGCGAGAATTTTTTTACGCAATAACCCGTCGCTGGCGCCGAGGATTTGCACCGCGAGCAAGCCCGCGTTCTTTCCGCCACCGATCGCCACACAGGCCACCGGCACGCCCCCGGGCATCTGGACGATGGACAGCAAGGAATCCAGTCCTTTCAGCGATTTGCTTTCCACCGGCACGCCGATCACGGGGAGCGGCGTGAGACTCGCAACCATCCCGGGCAAATGCGCCGCGCCACCGGCGCCGGCGATGATGACCCGCAGGCTGCGTTGGTGTGCCGTGCGCGCGAAGCGCACCATGTCGAGCGGGGTGCGATGCGCCGAGACGACGCGCACTTCGCAAGGTACGCCGAACTCGGCGCACGCCTCGGCGGCGGGTTTGAGGGTGGGCCAGTCGGAATCGCTGCCCATGATGATGGCTACCGTTGGGGGATCGTTTTTCTTCATGCTTTGAGATCGAAGCGGATTTCGGCCGCGCAACGCGTGGCGGCCTGTTCGGCTTCCGCAAGCGTTTCGCCGAGGGCGGTCACGTGGCCCATCTTGCGACCCGCACCACTCATGGCTTTGCCATAGAGATGCACGCGCGCACCCGGGACGGCGAGCGCGCGGTTTAAGGCATTGGGCCTTCCGGGCGCGCGAATCGTTCCGAGCAGATTCACCATCACGGCGGCAGGCGCGAGCAGGCGGGTCGAGCCCAACGGCAGGCCGAGGACAGCGCGGACGTGGTTCTCGAATTGGGAGCACGCACAGGCTTCGAGGGTGTAATGCCCGGAGTTGTGGACGCGCGGCGCGAGTTCGTTGACGACGATCTCCCCGCTGCGCGTGAGGAACATTTCCACGCCAAAGCTGCCCACGGCGCCCACGACCTCAACGGCGCGCCGCGCCACGTCCGCCGCGCGGTCGGTGATTTCGCGGGCGAACGGCGCGGGCGCACGCACCAGATGGCAAACGTGGTTCCGTTGAACCGTTTCGACGACAGGATAAGTCGCGCTTTCGCCATTGCGGCTGCGCGTGATGATGGTTGCGAGTTCCGCGCTGAAGTCACAGAACTCCTCGGCGAAAAGTGAATTGCCGGCATGGCCACCCAGTCGTTCCCAAGCCGGTACGAGGTCGGCCAGGGTGCGAATGGTTGCATTGCCCTTCCCATCATAGGCATTGCGGCGCGCCTTGAGCAGCAGGGGAAACCCCAAATCCCTGGCGACCTCGGCCAATTGATTTACATCCTCAACGGCGCGCAGCTGCGGCACCGGCAGACCGACGGCCTGCAAGGTCTGCTTTTGGATGAACTTGTCCTGCACGAGGCCGATGGTGTGCGCCGTGGGCAAGACCAGGTGACCACGGTCCTCCAGGGCCCGCAGATGGCCGGCGTCCACAAACTCGTTTTCGAGCGAGACGATGTCCACCTGCGAGGCGAGTTCGAGCAACCCTTCGACGGTGTTCCAATCTCCCACCAGCGAATGCGTCGAGAGCGTGGCGGCCGGGCTGAAAGGGTTGCGCTCCAGCACGACAACATCGCAGCCGAGTTGCAGCGCGGCCATGGCCGTCATACGCGCCAGTTGGCCGCCACCCACGATGCCAAGCCGCGGGCCAATCGCCGACGGGGCGGTGGGCGGGGCGGGCTCCCTTAGAATTTCAGTGTCGTAGGTTTCGTGCATTTTAGTCTGCTTTCGGTGCCACCGGGACAGCATTCGTATGTCTATATTGAGAGGCTGCCCGGTTGTCCTGCTCCGTCGAGAAGTATTTCTCCAACGTCGCCCGACTCGGGGCTTTGGTCACGAGCGAAACGATGCCCATGAAGAATGCCGAGCCGAGCACCATCGGCATCACCGGCAGGAATCCATAGACCAGGACGTTGCCGGGGCTGCGCAGGAAGAGGTCCCCCAGCATGGGGAAAATTTGCACGAGCGGCTGGCCGGGTTTCGGCGCAAGGCCAGTGGACATTTCATAGAGATACCACGAGCCGGCCATCGTCCCGGCGACCCAGAGCGCGGCCGCCAGCGCGCCCCACTTGGTGCTGCG
>JANOHH010000526.1:0-9524 GCA_031406395.1 Verrucomicrobiota bacterium
GGCGGGCAAGGATGTCTATGTCGAAAAACCCTTGGCCAAGACGATTGCCGAAGGTCGTGCGATGGTGACCGCAGCGGAAAAGCACAACCGCATCGTACAAATGGGTTCGCAATGGCGCAGTTGCCAGCACATGATCGAAGCCGCTGAGTTCATAAAGTCCGGCAAACTCGGCAAACTCGCGATGGCGCGCGGTTGGGCCTATCTCGATTGGTTGCCCAGCATCGGGAATCCCGCCGACGGGACGCCTCCCGCAACCGTCGATTACGATCTGTGGCTGGGCCCGGCACCGAAGCGGGCGTTCAATCCAAACCGGTATCATTTTAACTTCCGTTGGTTCTGGGATTATGCCGGCGGCTTGATGACGGACTGGGGCGTGCATTTGCTGAACATGGTTTTGATGGGCACACCCTCCGAGTCGCCCAAAAAAATAGTGTCGAGCGGTGGCAAATATGTGCTCGCGGACAACTCCGAAACGCCGGACTCCCAGGTCACGACTTACGAATTCCCCAGTTTCATGCTTGTCTGGGAACACAAGGCGGGACTCGGGGTCGGGATCAACAATCGTCCGTGGGGAGTCGCTTGGTATGGAACCGAAGGGACGATCATGATGGACGATTCCGGTTGGGAGGTCATTCCGGAGAAACGCAAGGCCAGCTTGGAGCCAGAGAAGCACAAGAGTAGCGGCAACCCACGTCCCGCCCACGTTCGCAACTTCCTCGATTGCGTGAAATCCCGGCAGCAACCGGTGCTCAATGTCGAGCGGGGCCATTACGTCTCCACGGTCGCGCATTTGGGCAACATCGCTTTCCGAACCGGGCAGAAAATCCATTGGAACGCCGAGGCGGAGGCGATTATGGACAATCCACAAGCGGATAACCTCGTCGGTATCCAGTATCGCGCTCCGTGGAAGTTGGATTATGTGAAACGGGCGTGATTGGCCTTGGAACTGCGAACAATTCGACCGGAAGAATGTACGAAAATTCGGTTGACAGCCTGCCGGTCGCTCCTAGACTGAAGTTGTCAGTAACAAAAATCTCAATAAAATGCCATTATGAAACTAACGAACAAGACCCTCACTTGGTTGGTAGCTGGCGTCGTTTCAATCGTGCTGGTCACCGGCGCGAACGCTCAAACCGCCAAAGATCGCACCGGCAAGGTTGTGCGCATCAAAGGTGCAGCCCGGTACTCCACCGGCAACAAGATCTGGCAACCGCTGAAAGTAGGCACCATCCTCAAGTCGGGCGCTGTTGTGCAAACCGCAGCTGATTCGTATGCCGATATTGTAATTAACGAAGAGGCATCTGCCGACACGGTGAGCATGCCTCGTCCGTCCGCTGCACCGACGGCCGCGAGTACGAGCGGGGGTTCTGGCGGTAGCAAGTCCCCCGAGTATGATGTCATCCGGGTTCAAAATGACTCCGTGGTGGCTATCGACAAAGTTTCAGCCACCGATACCGGAGCGGATCGGGTAACCGTGACCGAACTCGACTTGCGGACCGGATCACTCTTCTTCTCGGTTAAGAAACAAGCGGCAGCTTCGCGATTCGAGATCAAGTATCCCAATGGTGTGGCAGGAATTCGCGGAACTTATGGGATCATATTCGCCGACGGAAGAATCATCTGCGGCGGAGGTTCCGTGGTTTCAGCTTCCACCGATTCAACTGGCAAGACGACGACCAAAGTCGTTCCCGGAGGCACTCAATCGGGCGCTGGCGACGGGCAACCGAGTCCGATTTCCAGTTCATCGGCAGCCGCGCTTCAGGTAATTTCCCAAGAGACCAGCTACGGTTCATCCGACGGAAGCACACCGCCATTTCAGCGATTTGAGCCCCGTGGCCGTGAAGCGGCTAACGGTGGCCGTTTGTCAATTTCGCCGACCACCCCTCCCCCACCCCCTATCGTTCCTGATTGATGCGTGGCAGTAGCCACTGGACTAGGTATTCTTTCCTAACCCCAGAGCAGCCTTGAGTTGCTCTGGGGTTTATGTTTAGTTCGCCCCGTTGAAATACCGGTCCCAAATACTCCCTCCCCTGATCATCGCGGGCGGGGTAATCCTCTTGGTTTGTCTGGCGCGGCTCGGGCAGTTTGATTTCTTTGACCGGCTGGAGCGGATGACCTACGACTGGCGCGTACGGATGGCGGCGAACTTCCCCCAACCCGCCAGCACGAATCTCGGCTTCGTGGTCATCAGCGACAACAGCATCACCGCTCTCAACGACAAATCCCTCGGTTTTCAGTTCGGACTTTACTGGCCGCGCCAGATCTACGGACGCGTGCTCCGTGAATTGTGCTCTCAAGGAGCACAACTCGTCGCCTTCGACGTTTTGTTCTCCGGCCGACGCTTTGACCACGCAACCGTACCAGTTGCCACATTACAATGGCCGGACCTGGTGGAGTTCCTGGCTCGGATGCCTCCCGACCAAAAGCCCGCCACCTACAAAGATGAAGCGAGCGGCGAATCCCTCACCCTTCTGGAATCAGACGACTACTTCGCCTGGCAACTCAAGCGCTCCGGGGTCGCCGTTCTCGCGGCAGAGCGTGGCGTTTTACCACTCGCACTCTTTGCCGCCAATGCGTCATCGCTTGGTGATATTGCCGCCGAGGCGGACCCGGACGGAGTGTTGCGCCGCGCGCGGGCCTTCCACGACTATCGTCATTGGCATCGGGCTTTTCTTCAGGTGGCGGCTGACAGGACTTTCGGCGTGGACCTGAACTGGGTGCGGTTGGAGCCGGGCTTTGTTGTGCTGCAACGCACCAATGGCCTGGATGACATCAAAGTGCCTGTGGATGCGGAAAATAATTTTGATCTCACCGTCTTTACCGCCGATCCATTGCCGCCGGGTACACCGAGACAGGCAAAGGCCTTTGCCGAGAAGCGCGTCTGGCACATGGGTATCGTGCTGGCCGCGCAAGCCTTGAACCTTGACCTCACCACCGCCCAGGTGGACCTTGCGCAGGGCAGAATTGTATTTCTCGGCACGAACGGCGTAGTCCGAACCATCCCGGTTGACGCCAATGGTTTTTTCTACATCAACTGGGAAATCCCCCCCACCGACTCGCGCCTGACCGCCGATGCGTTTGAGAATCTCTTGCGACAGGATCAACTTCGCGCCGTTGGCCAAACGGAAGGCCTGACCCATTTTTGGAAAGACAAGCTGGTGGTGATCGGCTCCAGCGCCACCGGCAACGACCTGACCGACCGCGGCGCCACCCCGCTCGAAAAAAGCACGTTGCTCGTGAGCAAGCATTGGAATGTGGCCAACTCCGTCATCACGGACCGCTTCATCCGCCCGACCTCACTGGGTTGCGACCTTGCGCTCATTGTCCTGCTAGGCGCTCTCACGGCATGGTGCACCTGGCGACTCCGGGTTGTCCCCGGACTCTTCGGCGTGCTGCTGTTAACCGCCCTGTACTGGGCAATCTGCCTTTTCCTTTTCGTACAGAACCGTTTCTGGCTGCCAATGGTGTTGCCGGTCGGCGGCTCTATTTTAGTCAATTACGGCTTGCTCGTCACCTACCGGGCGTTGTTCGAGCAACGCGAACAACGTCGGGTGAAATCGATTTTTTCGCGGGTTGTCTCACCGAATGTCGCCAAGGAATTGCTGGGACGGGAGCGACTTTCCCTCGGCGGCGCGCGTTGTGAAGTCACGGTTCTTTTCGCCGACGTGCGCGGCTTCACCGAACTCACCGACAATGCCCAGGAACAGGTGACCGAATCCATCCGCGTCAAGAACTTAAACGCTGAGGCGGCCGAGGCGGCCTACAACGAATCCGCCCGCGAAACCTTGAACACGGTGAACGCTTACCTTGCGACGGTTGCGGACATTGTAAAAAAGCACGACGGCACACTGGACAAATACATTGGCGACTGCGTGATGGCATTTTGGGGCGCACCCACAGCAGACGCAAACCACGCTCTGACATGCGTTCGCGCGGCCATCGAGGCGCAACGCGCGATTCACGAGCTGAACCAGAAGCGCACCGCGGAAAATGAGGGAAACAAAGCAGAGAACCAGGTCCGACTTTCCGCCGGCCTAACACTGAAACCGGTGCTGCCTATCTTAGCCTTGGGTACCGGGATCAATTCCGGCACCGTCACTGTCGGGTTGATGGGTTCGGACGCTCACATTCTCAATTACACCGTGTTCGGGCGGGAGGTCAACCTTGCCAGCCGACTAGAATCTGTCTCGGGTAGCGGGCGCATCATTCTTGGTGAGACCACGTATCAGCAAATCCTGCGGGACGATCCCACGCTCGCCGCCACTTGTATCGAGCAAGCGCCGACCAAGCCCAAGGGCTTTCAAAAGCCCGTACGAAATTTTGAAGTTCCATGGCGACCGCCATCCGGGAAAAGCACCGGCGTTTGAGGGTGGGCGTGACGGAAGCACGCCTTGGCAATCTCCGAAGCAGCGTGCTCCTGCCCGTTTGCTCCGCTCGCAGCTAAATGAATTTGCCGGCTGCACCAAGATGGATTGGGGTTCCGATCTGTGCGCAAACGCTTTCTGCAGGTCACTAGTCGTTCCGCTCGTCCTCGACATCCGCCGCCTCTGCGCTAAACTGCCCTGGATGCGCACCGCAATTTACCCTGGCAGCTTCGACCCGTTCACCAACGGCCATCTGGACGTGGTGCAACGCGCGTCCCGGCTCTTTGATCGAGTGATCGTGGCCGTCGCGCGCAGCGACAGTAAGCATGCGTTGTTCACGGTGGAGGAACGGCTGGCGCTGGTGCGGGAATCCATCCGCACCATGCCGAACGTGGAGGCCGACGCGTTCGAAGGTTTGCTGGTGGAATACGTTCAAAGGTCCTCCGCCCAGGCGGTGGTGCGGGGGTTGCGGGCCATTTCGGATTTTGAATTCGAGTTTCAAATGGCCCTGATGAACCGGAAGCTCAACGAGAATTTTGAGACCATCTTCATGATGCCGAAGGACACCTACACGTTTCTGAGTTCGCGGATCGTGAAGGAAATCGCGCGCCTCGGGGGGGACGTCAGCCCGTTCGTACCGCCGCATGTGCAATCCGCCCTCATGGCCCGGCTCGCGCTGGGGAAACCTTGAGTCTCACCATGGCACTGCTCATCAACCTACGTCATCTGGAGCGCGACGATCTTTCGCTCGCGGGTGAATTACCCGTCGCCGAACTCGATCTCGACATCCGCGATGAATTGATCCGCCCCGAAAAGCCCCTGATTTATGACCTTTTGGTTCAGAAACTCGAGGACAACCTGCTCGTGCGCGGGCAGTTGATTTTACCCCTCGCTTGCGAGTGCGTGCGCTGCCTGAAAGCCTTCGAATACGAGTTGAAATTGCCCGATTGGACATGCCTGCTGCCACTTTCTGGCGAAGAGAAGGTACTGGTGACGGCCGATTCCGTGGACTTGACGCCGTTTTTCCGGGAGGATATTCTCCTAGAGTTGCCGCAACATCCGTTGTGCCAGCCGGATTGCGGTGGACTGAAGAAATCGCAACCGGAAAAAGCGAAACCGAGCAGCCGGAGTCGGAGTGAACCGTCGGCCTGGGCTGAATTAAACAAACTAAAAGTTAGAAACGAGTAATTTATGGGTGTTCCAAAACGCAAACCGTCCACGAGCCGTCAGCACATGCGCCGCGCCTACAACAGCGTACTGAAACTGCCCCAGCTTGGCGTCTGTTCGCAATGCGCCGCCCCCTGCCTGCCGCATCGGGTCTGTCCGTCCTGTGGATTCTACAAAGGTCGCCAGGTTCTGACGGTTACCGCGGGCGCGTAATTGCGGTGCGCCCGGCGCACCGTAAGGCGCGACCGCGTTCCCACAGCTATGCGAATTGCAGTGGATGTCATGGGCGGCGACCATGGTTGCGCGGTCGTCATCGGCGGCGTCAAACTCGCACTTGCAGCCGACCCGCGCATCACTTCCTTGCTGCTCGTTGGCCAGGAGGACAAAATCCGCCCCGCCCTGATTGCCACCGGACTGAGCGATCCGCGTACACAAATTGTCAACGCCTCCGAAGTCCTGACGATGGACGACAGTCCTGTTGAGGGCATCCGCCGGAAAAAGGATTCCTCGATGGTGCGCGCCATTGACCTCGTGCGGGAGGGTAAGGTCGACGCTGTGATTTCCCCCGGCAACACCGGCGCCCTGGTCGCCGGCTCCATGAAACTTCGCCGCCTCGAGGGCGTGGAACGGCCGGCCATCACCGTGCGCATGCCGTCGCGCAGCCGCGATTTCGTGTTGCTCGATGCGGGTGCTAATCCCGTGTGCGAACCGCAGCACCTGGCCCAGTTTGCGGTGATGGGCAACATTTATGCCCGGGAAATTCTCGGCATCGCCAAACCACGCGTGGGCGTGCTCAGCAACGGCTCGGAGGAATCCAAAGGCAACAATCTCACGCGCGAAGCGGCGCGGCTGTGTGCCTTGCTGGATCTTAATTACATTGGCTACGTCGAGGGCTTTGATCTCTTCAACGATGCGGTGGACGTGGTCGTGGCCGACGGTTTCACCGGCAACGTTGTTTTGAAAACCGCTGAAAGCCTCAGCTCGGCGATGATTAAAATGCTCAAGGCGGAGTTGACGGCGAACCCGCTTCGCAAGTTTGGCGCCCTCCTATCCCAAGGCGCATTTCGCTCCCTCAAGCGGCGTCTGGACCCGGAAGTCCACGGCGGCGCCGTCCTGCTCGGCCTCAATGGCAACGTCATAAAGGCCCACGGCTCCTCCCGGGAGCGGGCCATCATGGGAGCCATCCGGGTGGCCGCCGAAGAAGTCCAACACGGCCTGAACGACATCATCGCGCGCCAGATCGCCGTGGCCAACCAGCGCTTGACCGCCCAAACCCCCACTACCGTTTCCGTATGAGTGCCGCCCCCAAATTCAAGAATCCCCGCGCCCGATACAATTATCAGGGCCGCAGCGTTTCCATCACTGGCGTCGGCGCCTACGTGCCCGCGAAGGTGCTTACCAACTTCGAACTGGCCGCCATGGTGGACACCAATGACGAGTGGATCACCTCGCGCACCGGCATCAAGGAGCGCCGCATCGCCGCCAAAGATGAGTTCACCTCCGACCTAGCGGCCAAAGCCGCCCAGCGCGCGATGAAAGCCGCCGGCGTCACCGGCGATCAAATTGACCTAATCATCGTGGCGACCATCACACCCGACATGGTCTTCCCGTCCACCGCGTGTCTCGTGCAGCAGAAGATCGGTGCGGTTCGGGCCGCGGCTTTCGACCTCGAAGCCGCGTGCTCCGGGTTCATTTATGGTCTGGAAATCGCCCAACAATTCATCATGTCGCGCACCTACGACACCGTCCTCGTCATCGGGGCGGAAAAGCTTTCCTCCATCGTGGACTGGCAGGATCGCAACACGTGCGTCCTGTTCGGTGACGGCGCCGGCGCGGCCGTGTTGCAAAACCGCGCCAACTCTCACGGTCTGCTCACCGCCGTGATGGGTGCAGATGGCAGCAAGGCCGAACTGCTTCACATGCCCGGCGGTGGCAGCCGTTGTCCAGCCACGGCGCAATCCGTCGTCTCCCGGCTGCATTACCTCCGGATGGAAGGGAAAGAAACTTACAAGCACGCCGTACAAGCGATGGTCAGTGCCGCCTCGGAGGCGCTCCGCCGTTGCGATTTGGAGATCGGCAAGATCAAGTGCATCATCCCGCACCAAGCCAACCGCCGAATCATCGACACCGTGGGTACACGCCTCGGCGCGCGGCCTGACCAACTGTTCGTCAACTTGGATCGCTACGGCAACACGTCCGCCGCGTCCGTTGCCATTGCATTGGACGAAGCCGTAAGTTCCGGGAGGATTCACCGAGGTGATCTGATTCTGCTCGTGGTCTTCGGCGCTGGATTGACCTGGGGCGCAGCGGTGATTGAGTGGTAAGAGCGGCGTTGACACCCCCCACGAACTCTTCAAGCTGTTTTCTCCACCCTGCAATCAAATAGGGATACTGGCTGATGTCTCGGCCAAGGAAGCCGACCGTTGGCTACCGAGTAACACCGCCCTGTGCTGCGGTCGTACGGGGTGGCACTGGGAGTTTTTCTGACTCCAGATCAGATTGCCGCGGCTGGGGGCGATTGGCATCCGTCCGAAGATAAATTGCCTCAATGATTTATTGCCGCCGGTTCACGAATCCGGTACATACTAAACTCGTTATTTTGAACCGATTAAGTCGGACGGCATAGCGGAAGCAATGAACATCAGAAGCAACGACCAGAATTCAAACGAAAACGTGCGGCTCGGCCCGCCCGCCAAACAGGGCCTCTACGATCCACAGTTCGAGCACGACTCCTGTGGCGTCGGCTTCGTGGTCAACATGAAAGGGCGCAAATCGCATGACATCGTCGCCGACGCCCTCCAGATTTTGGTGAATCTCGACCACCGCGGCGCGTGCGGTTGCGAAACCAACACTGGCGACGGCGCGGGCATCCTCATGCAAGTCCCGCATGATTTCCTCGTTGCCGCCACCCGTGAGCTCGGCTTCCAGCTTCCCGCCGCCGGCCAATACGGTCTCGGGATGCTCTTCATGCCACCGAACGTGGCGGAGCGGGCAGCCATCCAGGCGATCATCGAAAAGATCGTTTCTGCCGAAGGCCAGTCGCTGCTCGGTTGGCGCGATATCCCGACGGATAATGCTTCACTGGGCAACGGCGCGAAAAATTCCGAGCCGTTCATGATGCAGTTGTTCATCGCCCGCAACGCGGCCATCAAGGACGATGCCGCGTTCGAACGGAAGCTTTACATCATCCGCAAGCTCGCGGAGCAGGCGATTCGCTATGGCGGCAAGGTCGCGGGCGGCAAATGGTTTTATGTTGCCAGCCTGTCGGCGCGCACGGCGATTTACAAAGGCATGCTCATGCCGGAGCAGGTGGCGAAGTATTTTCCCGATCTGCGCGATCCCCGTATGACGACGGCGCTGGCGCTGGTTCATTCCCGGTTTTCCACGAACACGTTTCCGAGTTGGGATCGCGCGCATCCGAACCGTTACATCGCACACAACGGCGAGATCAACACGCTGCGCGGCAACGTCAACTGGATGAACGCCGGGCAGCAAAATTTCAAGTCCGAGCAGTTGGGCGACGAGATCAAGAAGGTCATTCCGGTAATCAACGCGGACGGCAGCGACTCGACAATGTTTGACAACTGTGTCGAACTGCTCGTCATGGCGGGCCGCGAATTGCCGCATGCGATGATGATGATGATTCCCGAGCCCTGGGAGAATCACGAGAGCATGGACGCCGAGCGGCGGGCGTTTTATGAATTTCATTCCTGCCTGATGGAGCCGTGGGACGGTCCCGCCTCCATCGCCTTCACCGACGGCATCCGGATCGGCGCTTGCTTGGACCGGAACGGTCTGCGGCCCTCGCGTTACTACGTCACCAAGGACGACCTGGTCATCATGGCTTCCGAGGCAGGCGTGTTGCCGATTGCGCCCGAGCGCGTGGCAACCAAAGGCCGGCTGCAGCCGGGTCGCATGTTCCTTGTGGACACCGAACAGGGCCGCATCATTGCCGATGAGGAGCTGAAGAAAGAGTACGCCAGCGCACATCCT
>JANOHH010000555.1:0-1191 GCA_031406395.1 Verrucomicrobiota bacterium
CCTGCCCTATAGCGTCGCTACCGGCATTGATTCGACACCGCTCGCGGGCACGTCGGCGGCTGACGCCGCCTCCGGGGGCAGGCGAGACGCCTGCCCTACCTTTGTCTTCTCCGTCACCGACACCGGCATCGGGATGATGCCGGAACAACTCGGCAAACTCTTCCAAGCCTTCACGCAAGCCGACGCTTCAACGAGCCGGAAGTTCGGCGGTACCGGCCTGGGCCTGGCGATCAGCCGCAAGTTCTGTCAGCTCATGGGCGGCGACATCACCGTCACCAGCGAACATGGCAAAGGCAGCACCTTCATCGTCACGTTGCCGATCCGCGTCGAGGAGATGGCTCCGGTGGTAGCCGCCGAGGTAACGAGGCGGACGGACACCCCAAACGACCGCCTCCTCACGTCGGCGGCTACCGTGCTGGTCATTGACGACGATCCCGCCGTGCATGATTTGATGCGGCGTTCACTGGAGAAGGACGGCTTCCGCGTCGCGGTCGCCGCGGACGGCAAGCGCGGCTTGGAACTGGCGAAGCAGCTCAAACCCGCGGTGATCACGCTGGACGTGATGATGCCGCACATGGACGGCTGGTCAGTGCTGACCGCACTGAAAGCCGACGCCGTCACGGCGAATATCCCGGTGATCATGCTGACGATCGTGGACGATAAGCAGATGGGTTTCGCCCTGGGTGCGGCGGATTATTTCACCAAGCCGATTGATTTCCAACGGTTGCATGGCGTGCTGGGGAAATATCGCAAGTCCGCCGGGCAGCAGACCGTGTTGGTGATCGAAGACGACCCAGCCGCGCGGGACATGCTGCGGCGCACGTTGGAGAAAGACGGCTGGCAAGTGAGCGAGGCGCAGAATGGCAAAGTGGGCCTGGAGCGACTGGACGAAGTCGTGCCTGCCTTGATTCTGCTCGACCTGATGATGCCGGAGATGGACGGGTTTGAGTTCATGGAAGCCTTGCTCCGGCGCAAGGACCGGGAGCGCATCCCGGTGATCGTCATCACGGCAAAAGATTTGACCGAGGAAGACCGGCGGCGCTTGAACGGCGGCGTGGAGCGCATCATTCAAAAGGGCGCGACCAGCCAGAGCGAAGTGTTGGAGCTGGTGCGTGGATTATTGACTGGCAAAAGTGGTTACGAAGTGTGAGCCAACGAGCCGCATGAACCCACCTGCCATCCACTTTTTCC
>JANOHH010000570.1:0-4829 GCA_031406395.1 Verrucomicrobiota bacterium
TCGTCCAGCGGTTTGATCGTGTGAAAACTGACCACCCGGGCGGAAATGCTCTCCTTGGCCAGCAACTCGGCAGTTTCGAGCGCGGCGGGCAGCATGTTCCCGGCGCTCAGCAGGCAGACATCCGTGCCCTCGCGGACCGTAATGGCTTTGCCAATTTGAAAATCAATTTCGCCCTGGTGAACGACCGGTTCGCCTTTCTTGCCGATGCGGATATAAACCGGATGCGTCTGCTTCAGCGCCGCCTTGAGCGCGCCCCGAACTTCCACTTCGTCCGCCGGCGCAATCACTGCCAGACCCGGCAGCAGGCGCAACATCCCCATTTCCTCACAGGAATGATGGGTCGCGCCGAGCGAGGCGTAGGAAAGTCCGGACCCGGTGCCGACGATGATGACCGGTTGGTGATGGTAGCAGACATCAATGCGAATCTGCTCCAGGCAGCGATAGGTGATGAAAGGCGTGATCGTGTAGCAGATCGGGCGCAGGCCGCTCATCGCCATGCCCGCCGCCACGCCGATCAGGTTCGCCTCGGCAACGCCGCAATTGAAAAAGCGTCCGGGACATTTGGCCTTGAGGTCGTCAAACAGGCGATTCCCAATGTCGCCGCTCAAGAGCACGACGCGTTCGTCGCGTTGCGCGAGTTCCGTGACTTGTTTGGCGAAGGCGTTTCTCATCAGAAATGCAGAATGCAGAATGCAGAATGCAGAATCATCGGGCACCCCGGCTCTGGTTGATGATCGTTGTAAAAATTGCGATTAACTGCCGATTCTCGTCGAGCAACGGACTCCTTTTTGGCGAACGCACGATGTTTTCGTCCACCAGCAACTCCCGCCAGTATTCCGTCTCCGCCAGTTCCTTCAAGCAATCGCCCATCTTGGCGATGAATTCCGGTTTAGTCCGGGCGCGATCGGCCTCGCGATAATTGGCCCCCACCGAGGTGCCGGATCGGAGGACTTGTTTCCCCAAAACTTGTGCCACGGTTTCCTTGGGCAATTTGACATACATCCGAATTATCCGCCGGGCAAAATCCTTCGTGCGCGGCCTCAAGTCTTTCGTTCCGTCGTTCATTGAATTCTCCACATTCTGCATTTTGCATTCTGCATTCTGCATTCCCCCTTCAAGCCAACCCCAGTTGGCGCTTCGCTTCGGCAACTTCCTCGGCTTTGGGAATGCGATAGTGCCAGTTGTTGTCGTCTTGCATGAAAGAAACGCCCTTGCCCTTGATGGTGTGCGCGATGATCGCGAGCGGTTTGCCTCCGGCGACCGGAACCAATTTCATCAGGCGCGTGAGTTCCGCGATATTGTGGCCGTCCACTTCGTGCGCGTCCCAGCCGAACGCCGCCCATTTCTCGCGGAGCGAAGGCAGCGCCATGATTTCATTGCTGCGGCCCGTTGCCTGCCACTTGTTGTAATCCACAATGATGCAAAGATTGTCCAGCTTTTGCGCGGGCGCGAACATCGCCGCTTCCCAAACGGTGCCCTCGTTGCACTCGCCGTCACTCAGGCAGACAAACACGCGATAATCCAGATTCCGGATCCGCGCTGCCATCGCCATGCCGACGCCCACGGGCAATCCATGACCCAGCGAGCCGGTCGCAAGTTCAACGCCCGGCGCGCAGTTGGGTGCGGGTTGCTCGGCCAGCGGCGAACGGTGTTTGGCAAAATTGTCGAGCCACGGCTTCGGGAAAAAACCCCGTTCCGCCAGCGTGGCATACAGCGCAGAGGCCGCATGGCCTTTGCTCAGAATGAAACGGTCGCGCGCCGGATCCGTTGAGTTCTTCGCGTCCACCCGCACAATGTTCCAATAGGCCGCGACTAGAATATCCAGGCACGAGAGCGCCGAGCCGAGGTGCGGCGTGCCGGCGGCGTGGGACATCTCGATGACCTTGAAGCGCAACTGGCGGGCAATCAGTTCGAGATCAGCGATGGAAGTGGTGGCCAGAGCGCTCATGGGAAATGGATAATGCAATGGATGACTTCGCCGGAACGCATCTTGGCGATGCCGTCATTGACCTCCGCCAGCGAGATGCGGTGCGAGACGAATCCACGCGGATCGAAACGCCCGTCGCGCATCATCCGGAGGTAACGCGGGATGTCCTCCGCCGGCAGACTCTCGCCGCCATGGGAACCGCGCAAAACTTTGCCCAGGTGCAGCGGGAGCGTGTTCAGCGAAAGCTTCTTGTCGCTCGGCATCACACCAACGCCCACGACGCGAGCGAAGTTACCCGCGAGCGCAAAAGCCTTTTCCAGAACCGCAGGGTTGCCCGTGCCGTCCACGACCACATCCGGCCGCGCGCCCCCAAGAATTTCCAAGACCACTTCACCGAAATCTTCCTTGGTGGAATTGATCGTGTGCGTCGCGCCGTGTTGGGCGGCAACTGCCAGCTTGTGGTCCTGCACATCCACGGCGATGACCGGGTGCGCCCCCGCGAGCTTCGCGCCGAGCACCGTACCGAGGCCTATCCCACCGCAGCCGATGACCACGACGACTTCGCCAATTCTCACCCGCGCATCGTTGTTGATGACCCCAAAGCCGGTGGTGAGCGTGTCGGCGAGCAGGCAGCAGATTTCAAAGTCCGTGTCGGGCGGCACGACGGTGATCCGATTTTCGGAGAGGACGGCGAGTTGCTGAAAAGTAGTGATCGGACCCGCATTGCAGTTTTTGCCCTGCCACTGGTAAACCGCGCCCCGGGCTTCGATGCCGCGACCGGGACGCCAATGGGCCACAACGCGGTCGCCGGGTTTAACGTGGCGAACTTCCGGGCCCACTTCGCGCACAACGCCGCCGGCCTCATGGCCGAGCAAATGCGGCAGCCAGCGGTCCGGGCCTTTCACGCCATCAATCTCGCCGATCTGCGACCCACAAATGCGCGAGGCCTTGATGTCCACCAGCACCTGACCGAAGCCGAGCGACGGCAAAACCACCTCGTCCAGCACGAGGGGTTGCTTTTGTTCAACCAGAATAGCGGCGACGGTTTTCATTCAGGCAGGCAGGGTTGTCGCGCGGCGACGACTCCGGCCCGGGTAGGACCGGAACCATATCGCCGCGTGCGCACATCCCGGGTGAAGCCGTTGCGCCGCTCCACGCGGCGCCGGTCGTCGCAGCGCGACGAACCTACCACCTCCAGTCGCGTTCGCTCGCTGGCTCTTCCCACCATGAGTTTTTAGGTCAACCAAGATCATTGCGCCTAGAAGTTTAGCAGAGACATGCCGCTCTTGAGAAGCGTGGCTTTGGAAATTGGCGTGGCATTACCTACGATCTTCACGGCCTGGGCGCCGGCCAGCTGGCCGAGGAAGGTGGCAAGATCCACCGGCAGTTGCTTGGCCGCGGCGAGCGCGGCGACGGAGAAGAACGCGTCGCCCGCGCCAATGGTATCCACCAAGTCGCGTTCGAGCGGCGGACAAAGACAGGCCGGTTCGCGATCGCGCAAACCGATCGTCTGCACCGCGCCACGCGTAAGCCAGCCGTACTGCGAACGCAGTTTCTTTTTCAGCCGCGCCAATTCCTGCGCGTGATCCAGCTGCCGCTGGCCAACGGCCAACATCAATTCCTGTTCGTCCAGCGAGAAGGCATCGGTGCGCTGGTACTGGCGGGAAATGATGTTGAAACCATGATTGTTACTGTTGGTCTGGCAATTCAACGCGAGAAACTTGGCGCAAGCCTGAACCAGCTCCCGGACTCGCGGCTGCATCAGGCCGTGGCCAAAATCGAGGAGCAACACGGCGTCCGCCTGCTTGATCTCACGGCGGATGGCCGCGAGGACTTTTTGTTGCACGGCGACACCGGGTGGGGCGGCGTCGATAAAATTGACTGAGAAAAGCTTGCTCATCTCCGCGCCTTCCAGCAGTGGTTCCACAAAGCGTTGCTTGATGATCGTGGTGAAACGGGGATCCCGGATGACGCAGTCCTCCCCGGGCGCAACGTACGCGCGCAACTGCCGTTGCGCCCAAGGCTCGGCACCGATTAAACTCAGGAACTTCACCTGCCGGGCAAACTGCTTGACGTGCCGGAACACCGCGAGCGCACCGCCGCACTGGGTTTCCTCGCCGAGGAAACGACCCGAGATGATCTTGTTCTTCGACGTCAACCCCTGCACTTTCACGGTGGCGTAACGATCAAAAATCGTGTCACCGATGATCAGCACCTTGAGCCCGGCCAGACTGGCCACGGCCTCGAAGAAGCTCTTCCGTGGGTGGCGTGTCGCAAGGTTTTCGCAGAAGGCTTTGACGGGCGTGCTGAGTGCGTCGAAATGCTGGTTCAGCAATCGGGTGGAACTGTAGGTGACGGAACCGATGAAACGCACCTGACCGCCGCACTTCTTTATGGCGCGGATTTCGGCTGGCAGGTTGCCCTCGGTGTCAAAGGCCGGGTCGGCGTACTCTTTCCCCTTGCAATAGACGTCGGGCCGAACGCAGCCAATGGCTTCGACTGCCCCCGTGAACGGCACGAGGACGATATAGTCCACGCACGACAAGGCCGCCAGGCTTTTAAGCCTCAGCTGCTCGTTGAAATAGGGCCGACCAGGTCCCTTGTTTACAAATTTGTCCGCCGTGAGCGTGACCACGAGAGCGTCGCCCAGCGCCCGCGCCTCCTCCAGGTGCAGGATGTGGCCAGGATGGATAAGGTCGAAGATGCCATGCGATTGAACGAGCCGCTTGCCGCGCGCCCGGAGCGCTTTGAAGAACGCGGTAGCGGTGGCGAATGGAACTATTTTCGTGGCGCGCATCGGGTTGATTTAGCGCGACGCGAACTCGTAGGCCTTGGCGGAACGCGGCACTTTCATGAACTTCATGTTGTAGTGCTCCGCGGCGTCAATGTCCGGAAATGTGCC
>JANOHH010000592.1:0-2468 GCA_031406395.1 Verrucomicrobiota bacterium
GTTCAAGGTTAACTTCGCTTCCAGGGACTTGCCGATCTGCTTTGCCTGCCGGGCTTTTTCCAACTCGGGCAGAGCCAGCGCGCGGAGCAAGAACAGGCTCTTCCAGGATTCTCGTTCATAATCCTTGCCCGTGAAGCCCGCGGGTTTCCATTCCGCGCCGTGAACAGACTCGGCGGCCTTGCCCGGCACGAACTCCCACGCCTCATCCGTGGTGAAGGCCAGCATGGGCGAAAGCATCTGGCACAAACCGGTCACGAGCCGTTGCAGCGCGGTCTGGGTCGACCGACGGCGCAATGAGTTGGCGGCGTCGGTGTAGAGCCGGTCCTTGATGACGTCATGGTAGATCGAGGAAAGTTCGACGGCGATGAACTGGCTGACTTTCTGATAGACCACGTGGAATTCGTATTTTTCGTAGGCCGCAATCACTTCCGCCTCCAGCCTGGAGAACTCACCGAGAATCCAGCGGTCGAGGCCGGTGAGTTCTTCGTCGGGCAGGGTATGTTTGGCGGGATCGAAATCGTAGAGGTTTGAGAGTTGGTAGCGCAGCGCGTTGCGGATACCGCGATACGTTTCCCCGACTTTGTTCACCCGTTCCTCGCTCACGACGATGTCATTGCGGAAATCCTGCGACGCGACCCAGAGGCGCACCACATCGGCGCCGTATTTCTTGACGTAGGCTTCGGAAGTCTGGGGCTTTTCGTAAGCGCCCTGTTTGCTCTTGGAAATCTTCTCGCGATCCGCATCCACCATGAAGCCGTGCGTGAGTACGGTCTGATACGGGGCAGCGCCGTTGCCCATGAGCGACAACAGTAGCGACGACTGAAACCAGCCACGATGTTGGTCGCTGCCTTCGAGATAAATGTCGGCCTGAAACGGTTTTTCCTTTCCGCTGATTTCTTTGCGCCGGGCGATGACGGCGCGGGATGACGATCCCGAATCAATCCAGACGTCCAACGTGTCGTTGGACTTGGCGGTGGCTTCGGCGCCCTTCCAACTCTTCGGTTTCACCAGCGACCAGAGCTCATCGACGGATTTCTCGAACCAGATGTTTGAGCCGTGCTGCTCGATCAAGTCGGCGGCGTTGCGGACAATCTGCGCATCAAGGATCGGCTCACCCTCGGCGTTGTAGAACGCTGGGATCGGCACGCCCCAAGTGCGCTGCCGGGAGATGCACCAGTCGGGTCGCGACTGGACGGCGCCTTTGATCCGGTTGACGCCCCAGTCGGGAATCCAGTTCACGCGATCAATTTCGGCGAGGGCTTCCTGCCGGAACGTAGCCGCCGACGTGAGGAGGCAGTCGGCGTCTGTCGTTGAACCAGTCCGCCTCGTTACCTCGGCGGCTACGTGATCAATTTTGATGAACCATTGGTCCATCGCGCGGAAGATCACGGGCGTTTTGCTGCGCCAGCAGTGCGGGTAGCTGTGATGGTAATTTTCCTGGTGCAACAGCGCGTGGCGGACGCGCAGTTCGTGCAGCACGGCTTCGTTGGCGTCGCTCTTGCCGTGCTTCTCGAGGATGGATTTGCCCAGCATTTCGGCGGGCATCTGCTGCGCGACCGGTAATTCGTTGGTGTGGGCAAACGCCCCGTCATCGTTGACCGGGGCGTAGATCGGCAGCCCGTTTTGGCGACCGATGGTGTAGTCATCCAACCCGTGGCCCGGCGCGATATGGACAAAGCCCGTGCCGGTATCGTTGGTGATGAAGTTGTCCCCCGCGAATAGCTTGCCGGTGCGATTGCAGAACGGGTGCTGGTATTCGACCTTTTTGAGATGCTCGCTATCGAGGCTGCGGACGATTTGATAATCCGGCCAGGCGCATTTCTGCGCCACGGCCGAAAGCAATAACGCCGAGACGATGAATTGTTCTTCGCCCACCTGCACCAGCGAGTAGTCGAATTTGGAGTTATAGCCGACGGCAAGATTAGCGGGCAAAGTCCACGGAGTGGTCGTCCAGATGACAATTGAAACCCCAGGCCGGCCGACGACCGGGAACTTCACGAACACGCTCTGGCTCACGTGATCGGCATATTCCACCTCCGCCTCGGCGAGTGCGGTGCGACACGGGATGCTCCAGTAAACCGGTTTCTTGCCGCGATAGACGAAGCCTTGCGCGACGATGTCGGCGAAGAGGCGCAGCTAGTCGGCTTCGTATTCTTTGTTCAGAGTCAGGTACGGATTGTTCCAATCACCCAGCACGCCAAGGCGTTTGAACTGCGTCCGTTGCAGATCAATGTATTTGCGGGCGTAGGCTTCGCAGGCTTTGCGAATCGTTACCGCGTCGGCGCTCGTGTCGCCGGCTTTACGCATCTCTTGCGAAACCTTGAACTCAATCGGCAGCCCGTGACAGTCCCAGCCCGGCACATAGGGCGCGCTGAAGCCATGTAGCGTTTTGTATTTGATGACGATGTCTTTGAGAATTTTGTTCAGCGCCGTGCCGACATGGACGTCACCGTTGGCAAAGGGCGGGC
>JANOHH010000892.1:0-5085 GCA_031406395.1 Verrucomicrobiota bacterium
AGCACGTTGTGTTCAGGTTTCGCTCGTCGGGGGATGAAAAGTAATCGGCCTGCTTCACCGAGTTCAATTGACCACGTTCTGCGGTTTGCCGTCGAGAAAGGCGCGCAAGTTATTCACGGCGACCTGTAGGAGCCGGGAGCGGGCCGCGTGCGTGCCCCAGGCATTGTGTGGGGTGATGATGCAGTTCTTGGCTGACAACAGCGGGTTCTCTGCCGGTGGCGGCTCGACCGATAACACATCCAGCCCCGCGCCAGCGAGGCGACCGGAGTTGAGCGCGGCCGCGAGCGCCGGTTCGTCAATCAACGGGCCGCGACTCGTGTTGAGCAGGAAGGCGGACGGTTTCATCCAGGCCAGCCGCTCGGCGTTCACGAGGCAATTTGTTTGCGGCGTGAGCAGACAGTGAAGGCTCACAACATCGCTGGTGCGAAAGAGCGTTTCGAGATCCACAAAGCGCACGAACGGCGGGGCCGGTTTCGGCGAGGGATTGTAGGCGATGACTTGCAGCCCAAACGCGTGAGCAATCTCTGCCACCGCAGCCCCGATGCCACCCAACCCCACGATGCCCATCGTCAACCCTTCAAGCTCTACCAGCGGTGAATCCCAGAAGCACCAGTCCGCCGCGCGGGTCCAATCACCGGCCCGCACGCGTTCCGCGTGATGGCCGGCACGATTGGCAAGTTCGAGCAGCAACGCGAACGTGGCCTGCGCAACGGTCCGCGTGCCGTAGGCGGGAACATTGGTGACCGGAACGCCCCGCTCCCGCGCTGCGGCGAGATCAATAACGTTCTTCCCCGTCGCCAGCAGGCCGATGTATTTCAACCTTGGCAATTCAGCGAGCGTTGCCCGCGTCAATGGGGCTTTGTTGGTCAGGATGATCTCGGCGTCCCGGGCGCGGGCGACGATTTCCGCCGGCGGGGTGCGATCGTGGATTTCACAATGGCCAAGCTGATGGAGTTCGTCCCAGCTCAAATCGCCAGGATTGAGGGTATAGCCGTCGAGAACGCAGATGTTCATGGGCTAAGAATAGCGCAAGGGGCTTGTCAGCGAAAGCTTGGCGGGCGGGTTTCAATTTGTAGAATCCCCGCATGACACGGCATTGTTGGAAATGTGGGGCGGAATACAAGAATCGCAGTTCGCCCGGTCGCTCGGAAACCTGCGACTGCGGCGCGGACCTCAAGGTGTGCCTGAATTGTGCGAGCTATGACCGCACGGTGGCCTACCAGTGTCGCGATCGCCGCGCCGATCCGGTGGAAGAAAAGGAGCATGCGAATTATTGCGAATGGTTTGAACTGGCGCGCCGGGTATTTGTCGCTCCGGCGGAGGAGAAATTCCGTGCCGACAAGGCGCGCGGCCAGTTGAAGAATTTGCTGGGGGATTAATCGAACCGAAGTCTAAGTCTCTTAATCGTAATCTTGATCTTATTCTTAATCCTCCGAGCAAACCACGAGGCGATTAAGATTACGATAAAGAGTAAGAGTAAGAACGGAAAGTCCTACGATTGACATCGCCCGCTGGTTTTGTGGAGATTACCGCCACAACTGATGACCCAAACGCATTATGACGCAACCCGCCAACAGCATCTCCACCCAATCGTTACAACAAGAGGGTCGCACCTTTGCCCCGCCGTCGGCAGCCGCGAAGCGCGCGCACATCGACGCCGCAACCTACGCGAAAATGTACGACCGCTCGGTGAAGGACCCCGACGCATTCTGGCTGGAGCAATGTAACACGCTCGAATGGTTCAAGCAGCCGACCGTCGCGCGGAAGCACACCTGGGACTCGCAGGCCCGGCGAATTGAGCACACCTGGTTCGAGGACGGCGTGTTGAATGTCAGCGTCAATTGCCTGGATCGCCATCTCCAGACCGCGACCCGCAACAAGACGGCCCTCATCTGGCAAGGAGAGGGAGAGGACGAAGTTCAGAAGCTCACCTACGAGCAATTGCACCGCGAGACGTGCAAGTTCGCCAACGTCCTGAAATCCCTCGGCATCAAGAAGGGTGACCGCATCTCGATTTACATGCCAATGGTGCCGGAAGCGGCGGTCTCCATGCTCGCCTGCACGCGCATCGGGGCGATTCACTCCATCGTCTTTGGCGGATTCAGCGCTGATTCGCTGTCCGGGCGCATCAATGATTCGACTTGTAAACTGCTCATCACCGCCAATGCCGGCGTGCGGGCGGGGAAACCGATTCACCTCAAAGACATCGCGGATGCGGCGCTCAAGAATTCACCGACCATCGAGAAAGTCGTCGTGTTCCAGCGCAACACCACGCCGTGCAACATGACGGCCGGCCGCGACCTCTGGTATCACGAACTGATGGCCAACGCGTCGCCCGATTGCGCACCCGAGCCGATGAAGGCCGAAGATTACTTGTTCATGCTCTACACGAGCGGTTCGACCGGGAAGCCCAAGGGTGTCGTGCATTCCACCGCTGGCTACTTGTTGCACAGCGCGCTCACGCATAAATACGTTTTCGATGTTCACGACGACGATGTTTATTTCTGTACCGCGGACATCGGCTGGGTCACCGGGCACAGTTACCTCGTTTACGGCCCACTCTGCAACGGTGCGACCACGCTCATGTTCGAGGGTGTGCCCACGTTCCCCGACGCCGGTCGTTTCTGGCAGATCGTCGAAAAATTCAAAGTCACCGCGTTCTACACCGCGCCCACCGCCATCCGTTCGCTCATCCGGCTCGGCGAAGAATGGCCGAACAAATGCGACCTGAGTTCGCTCCGCACGCTTGGCTCCGTCGGCGAGCCGATTAATCCCGAGGCGTGGCTTTGGTATCACCGCGTCATTGGCAAAGGCCGTTGCCCCATCGTGGACACCTGGTGGCAGACTGAGACGGGTGGCATTCTCATCACTGCGTTACCCGGTGCGCACACATTGAAACCCGGCAGTGCGAGTCGGCCTTTCTTCGGCGTCGAACCGGTCGTGTTGCGTGACGACGGCAGCGAGTGCGGGCCGAATGAGGGCGGCAAGTTGTGCATCAAGAAACCCTGGCCCGGCATCATGCGCACCACCTGGGGCGACCATGACCGTTTCATTGATACGTATTTCACGATGTTCAGCAACATTTTGCCCTCTCCCCCCTCCACCCCCCTCACCCCCGGCAAATCTAGTGAGGGGGGGGGACGGGAGGGGGAAGAGGGCCGCTTAACTTACTACTTCACCGGCGACGGCTGCCGGGTGGACCCCGACGGCGACTACTGGCTGATGGGTCGCGTGGACGATGTGGTGAATGTCTCTGGCCATCGCATCGGCACGGCGGAAGTCGAGAGCGCGCTGGTAAGTCACGCGAAAGTCGCCGAAGCCGCCGTCGCGCCGATGCCGCACGAAATCAAAGGCCAGGGCCTCTACGCCTTCATCACGCTCAAGGATCACGTCGAGCCGAGCGAGGAATTGAAGAAGGAACTGGCGCTCCATGTGCGCAAGGAAATCGGCCCGATCGCCGTGCCGGATAAAATTCAATTTGCGCCCGGGCTGCCGAAAACGCGTTCCGGCAAGATCATGCGCCGCATTCTCCGCAAAATCGCCGAGAACCAGACCGACCAGATTGGCGATGTTTCCACGCTTGCTGATCCCGGCGTGGTGGATTCGTTGGTGAAGGGGAAGCAGTGAAATCCCGCTTGCTCGAACTGAATTCGAAGCGATAATTCCACTATGAGCGCCACCGAGATCATCAAACAGATCAAAGCATTGCCTGCTGCCGAGCGCGCGCAAGTCGCCAAGTTCGTCGTTGAGCAGGACGACTCGTGGATTCCTGATTCCTTCAAGCAAGGCATGGCTGATGTCGAAGCCGGTCGTTTCGCGGACATGGATATGGTTTTGAATGATGCCCCGCCCCCGTTACGCCAGCCGGGCAAATGAAATACCGTTTCAAACCCACTGAAACTTTTTGGCGAAGTTTTTATGGTTTGAGTCCAAACCAAAAAGAATCAACGCGGCAGGCTTGGACGATTTTCAAAGAAAACCCGTTCGATACCCGGCTGCGCACTCACAAAATTCACCGACTCTCGGCTCACTATGGCCGCACGATTTACGCGGTGGACATTGAAGGCGACCTTCGCGCTGTGTTCTATATCGAAGCCGATTTCGTCGTGACCGTGGATATTGGCACGCATGCCATATACAAAAGATGAAACACCCCGGCAAAATCATGCGCCGCATCCTCCGCAAAATCGCCGAGAACCAAACCGACCCGATCGGCGACACCACCACGCTGGCCGATCCCGGCGTGGTAGATTCGTTGGTGAAGGGGAAGCAGTAGCCACGTCATGCAAAATGAACTCGATATTGTTCGCGACGTCTCCGCGAGACTCGACGGCGCGGGCATCGGTTACATGCTCACGGGTTCAATGGCGATGAACTATTATGCCCAGCCACGGATGACTCGCGATATTGACCTTGTCGTCGCATTGGGTCCGGGTGATACAGATCGGGTCGTCCGCCTGTTCACGCCTGATTATTACGTGTCCCGCGAAGCCGTGGATTCTTCCATCACGAGTAGTTCGATGTTCAATCTTATTCATCAGGAAAGCATCATCAAAGTGGATTGTATCGTGCGCAAGCAGACCGAGTATCGCCTCGCCGAATTCGAGCGCCGACAACGCATCAGGATCGAAAACTTTGAGACCTGGATTGTGAGCAAGGAAGACCTGATTCTATCAAAACTGTTTTGGGCGAAGGATTCCCGCTCCGAACTTCAGCTCCGGGATGTTCGCAATCTGATCGAAACCGGCTGTAACCGCGCTTACATCGGACAATGGACGGCGACCCTCGGAGTGAGTAATTTATGGGCGGAAGTTTCGCATGACTGACACACCGCCAGAAATCGCCGGACTCGTGCGGCAAAAACTCATGGCTCGCTCCGGTTCGGAGCGATTCGTCATGGGTGTGCAGATGTTTGAAGCCGCGCGCGCGGTGGTGCTGGCTTCGCAGCCATCACCGCTTGCGCCCGAAGAATTACGGCGGCAACTGTTCCAAAGGTTGTACGGCAAACCCGCGCCGTTCTGAACGCTTCCGGCAAAATCATGCGCCGCATCCTCCGCAAAATCGCCGAGAACCAGACCGACCTGA
>JANOHH010000624.1:0-5139 GCA_031406395.1 Verrucomicrobiota bacterium
AAGTCAACTCGTCGCGCCGGTGGGAACGGCAACCGTTCGTTACCGCTATGCGTATAGCCAAGCCGGCACGCAAGGCGGCTCCGCCCATTTCGACGATGCCCTGCTGGACCAGATAAGCGGGCCGGTCCCGCCCGTGATCAGCAGCCTTTTTCCGCTCAACATGATCTTTGTCAATCCCAGTGACGGCATCACCTTCAACGCCAGCTCGCCGAGCGGTTTTACCATCAACAACAGCGCCATTCATCTGGTCGTGAACGGGGTGGATGTCTCCGGCAGCCTGGCGATCACGGGTTCTCCTTCCAGCAAGAACGTTGCTTATCACGGACTCCAATCCAACCTGACCTACACGGTGTCCATTACCGTGACGGACAGCTTTAACTTCACGGCCAGCGCCAGCACATACTTTGAAACCACCTGGGTCGGAATCGAGCCGGTCACATACCTTTGGGAGGCCGAGGATTTTGATTTTGGCGGCGGAATGTACCTCAACAATCCCGACCTCTGCACCACCAACGGCAATCCCAACTGCTACTTCGGAAAAATAGGCGTGGAGGGCGTGGACGAGCATAACCTGAATGGCGGCGGCAGCCATCAGTATCGCCCCGATGATTTGATGGCCACTTCGGTCTCGGGAGACTATTTGCGCAAGAATCTTTTCGTTGCGGGCCGGCTCGATTACCGAATCGACCCGTTCAACTTCAGCGAGTGGGTAAACTACACCCGCGACTGGCCGAACAGCACCAATTGGGTTATTGCCCGGCTCGCGACCGATGTCGGTCTCTCTGGGACGCTGACTCTGAGCCGGGTAAACCCCGACACGACCACCACGGATTTGGGCACCTTCACCATTGCCAACGGCCGAGGTTGGAGCACTTTTGACAATATCTATCTCAAAGACACCAACGGCTTCCTCGCGAATGTGATCCTCAACGGCAAGGAAACGTTGCGCGTCACCAGTGGCGGCAACCTCTTACCAGGCTTCTTCATGCTCGTCGCCGCGCAGGTTGATTTACCGCAGTTGAGCAACCTTTATCCCACCGGCAATCACCCGTTCGAGCCCACCAACGCACTAAGTTTTACGGTTACTTCATCAGGTGCCACTTTTCCTCCCGGTGGCATTCAGCTGAACCTGGACGGCACCGACGTTTCCGCGGGCTTGGTTATCACGGGCTCAGCTTCGACCAAGAACGTGGTTTATCCCGGACTCCTGTCCAACGCGATGCACAGGGCAATCATTACCGTGACCAATTCCCTCAACCACGGCATCCGCGTGACGAACCAATTCGATACTTTCAGCCAGGGGAATTACATGGTGGAAGCGGAGGATTTCGACTTTGAGGGCGGGCAGTATGTCAGTGTTTGGGAGCCGGCTGCGTATTCGGGATTGAGCGCCACGACTAACATTGATTTCCAACACAGTCCTTTCGCCCCTGAGCAATTCAAGTATCGGGCCGACGGTGGCGGCATTCCCGAAGATTTGACAAAAGACACATTGCGCGATGTCTTCATCAATGTGGGCGCATTCGATTACGACCTGACTTGGTTTGGGAACGGCGACTGGGCCAACTACACCCGGGTTTATCCGACGGGCAACTTCTATGTGTATGGGCGTTTTTCGGGCTTCAACGCCTACTCAATGTATCTGGATCAAGTCACGAGCGGGGCGGGAACGACCAGTCAGTTGACCAAGCGCCTCGGCCGCTGGGGCATCGTCGGACGCGGGTACAACCTTTATGATTGGGTGCCGTTGACGGATGATGGGCTGGCGGCGCCGGTGGTAGTGCAGTTGAACGGTCTCAGCACGCTGCGGGTGGCAACCACCGGCAACAGCAATCCGAATTACTTTATGCTCGTGCCAGCTTCCGGCATCACCCTGACGGCAGGGCGCTCGGACAACAATATTGTCATTTCCTTTCCGACCCAGTCCGGCGTGATCTACCGGGTTTTTTACCGGGATAACCTGTCGGCGGGCAATTGGGTTCTGTTAACCACCGTACTCGGTGACGGTACGGTCAAGCCGGTAAACGATCCGGTGACCGCAACCGGAAGGTTCTATCGGGTGGTCGCACCTTAAGTCTGCGGCCATTGAACGGACCCGCCTGCAGCGCTAGTACAAAACCAGATTGGCTCTGATCGGATATGAAACGCACACTCGTCTTCCAGGTTTTCTTACTGGCGCTCACGGTTCGCACCGGGGTCGCCATCGAGGCGCCAACGGGGCTGGTCAGCCGGACCGGGGATCGCAGTATCGTGTTGCATTGGGAACGGAATAATGAACCCAACCTGGCGGGCTATCGCATTTATCGTTCGCTGAGCAATGGCGGCCCATTTGTCGCGCAGAGTCCGAACTTGGTGACCTCGCCGGGCTTCTGTGATCTCAGTGTGGGCGTCGTCAATGGGCAGACGAACTTTTACCAGGTGAGGGCGGTGAGCACGACCGCCGCAGAAAGTCTCCCCTCGGCCACCCTGGCAGCCGTGCCGCAGGCCTTTGCAAGTGATGATGAATTCCTCGAGTACGTTCAGCAGTGCAACTTCGATTATTTTTGGTACTTGGCGAATCCAGCCAACGGCTTGGTCCCGGATCGGACCGCGACGGGTTCCCCCTCCAGTATTGCGGCGGTGGGGTTTGGGCTGACCGCTATTGGGATTGGCATTGACCACGGTTGGATCTCCCGCACCCAGGGCGTGGCGCGGGTGCTGACGACTTTGGCCACTTTTCTTCACGGGCCGCAAGGTACCAACACTGCTGGGACGATCGGATACAAGGGTTGGTTCTATCATTTTTTGGATATGAACACGGCCTTGCGCTCGCCGGGCTCGGAGTTGTCTTCGATTGATACCACCTTGTTGCTGGCGGGAATCCTCTACGCCAAACAGTATTTCGTGGACACCACCACTGATGAAACCGCCATTCGGACGATGGCGGACACGCTCCTTAACCGGGTGGACTGGAATTGGATGGCCCGCGGGACCAATGTTGTTTCCATGGGCTGGTTCCCGCCCGGCAGTTTCATCGCGAACAATTGGGTTGGCTATAACGAGGGAATGCTACTCTACTGTCTCGGCTTGGGCGTCGCGACCAATCCCTTGCCCGCTTCAGCGTGGAGCCGGTGGACCAGCGGATACACTTGGGTAACCAACTACGGTCAGGCTTTTGTCCCCTTCCCACCCTTGTTCGGGCACCAATACTCCCACTGCTGGATCGACTTTCGCCATACTGCCGATGCCTACATGAATAGCCACAACAGTACCTATTTCCAGAATTCGCGGCGCGCGACGCTGGCTCAACGGGCTTACTGTATGGCCAACCCGCTGGGCCGCGTCGGCTATGGCAGCAATGTCTGGGGCTTGACCGCGTGCGACGGTCCCACGGGCTATGCCGCGCGCGGGGCCCCGCCGGCGGAAAACGATGATGGGACGATTGCCCCGACTGCAGCTGGGGGTTCCATGGCATTCGCCCCCGAATACGCTTTGCCAGCCTTGCGCCAATTCTACAGTTACCGAAAGAACATTTGGACGGCCTATGGCTTTCGCGACGCGTTTAACTTGGGCCAGCAATGGTATGCGTCCGACGAGCTGGGAATCGATCAAGGCCCCATCGTCATCATGATCGAGAATTATCGCACGCAACGGGTCTGGCGGCTGTTCATGCAGAATGAGGAAATTCAACGCGGTTTGCAGCGGGCGGGTTTTGTCCCGTTGTCCTGGATGGCGCCCGAATTGCAAACTCTGCCTGGCCAGAACGTTTTCAGCCTGACTTGGGACGCCCAAACGAATCGTACTTATCAAGTGGAGTATTCGCCTGACCTGAGTACTTGGTTTGCATCGCCAACCAGCGAGTTAATCGCCGCCGGTCCTACCGCAAGCTGGACCGATGCCGGCCCGCCCGCTACCGCCGCCCTACCGTTCAGTGTGCCTCAAAGATTCTACCGCGTTTTCCAATTCGGTTATCCGTAGGCAAATTTACCGGCACTCAATTTCTTAGACTCCACTTGAATTTGGCGGATTGGCTTCCACGCAGCAGACTTATCAAATAAAAAGGACACCCGCTTCCTCGCGAGTGTCCTTTTGAAGTTTGATCCAGGCTGTTTCTTGCCTGCTTGTTTCAAATTAGTGCTTACGGCGGACGGCCAACAGTCCAAACAATCCCATGCCAACCAAGGTGAACGTGCCCGGCTCCGGAACTGCGGTGTAAGTCGTCTCGCTGAACAAACCATTAATAAAGTCGCCGTTAGCGTTTGCACCCCCTTGCACGTAAACTCCCAATTGGTAATCAACGGGTCCGCCTTCGTTGTTCCCCCAAGCCAGCGGACCGGTCGTTACAATACCGGCGCCGTAATTGATAAAGAACTCAGTAGTGGTCGGGATGCCACCGTTCCCATCGCCACCACCAATTTGCCTGATGCCGAGGAGGATGGAAGTGCCGGGAGTGTAACCGTTGCCGTCCGTATTTTTGCCAAAGAGGTGGAATGGGCCACCGAAGGTGACAATCTCGCCGGCATCGGAGTTAACCAAAAACAACATATCGCCAGTGATCGGGCTGTTGATGCGGATGCCAGCCTCTTTTCGAGGCGAATTGGAACCGTCGGTCAGCGTCACTCGGGTCGTGAAGACAAAGCTATCGTCAATGCCAAAGGTGTACGCCGATACGCCGCCATTTCCCGAGGCCAAAACATCGTGGCGATTCGCACCGTTGAAGGCTCCCGTGTACGTATCGCGGATGTTAATCGTTGCCGGATTGGCATTGATGGGAGCTGCGGGCGCAATTGTGAGAGCGGATCCCGCGTCGTTGTTAAACACATACGGGTTAGCGTAATAGCCATTGATCGCAGCGCCCTGAGCACTTACGGCCGCAAGGCCGAACAGGGTCGCAATACAGTATCGCTGCAGAGAGGTCGTAGTTTTCATAAGTTTACTTTGGTCTGATTTGGAATTTAGTTACCGGAACATAGTGGGGCTTAAGCAGCCATTGTCAAGACTTATCTTACTGCAAGAAATCGCCCAAGGGACGACTCTTCACTTACAGGGTGGGCTTTCCCAGAGCTACCTCGGGCGGGAGTTCCTGAACGCGCGGCTCGCACAACTCGGACAAACGCCGTTGTGCTTCGGTTTCGTCAATGGCACTCCTTTCACCATCCG
>JANOHH010000641.1:0-7246 GCA_031406395.1 Verrucomicrobiota bacterium
GTGATCATCAACATGTGCAAAGACCCCGAATTGATGCCCAATGCGGAAGGCATGGAGAAGGCGATGCGGACCCCGCTCACCAAGGTGTTTCCCGACGCCTTGCTTAACCGGTTGGTCGTGGTGCCGTATTATCCGATCAGCAAGGAAGTGTTGCAGAGCATCATCAAACTCAATCTGGCGCGCGTCGCCAAGCGGGTGAAGGAAAATCACAAGGTGCCGTTCACCTACGAGGACAACGTGCTGGAATTGATCGGCCAGCGCTGCACGGAACTGGAACGCGGCGCCCGTATGGTGGACGCCATGATCACGAATACGATGCTCCCCGAGATCGGCCGCGAGTTCCTTTCGCGCCTGGCCTCGGGCAGTGACATCAAGCGCGTGCATATCGCGGCGAAGGAGGGGAATTTCGCCTATGCGTTTGATTAAGCCAGCCCAGGCGGGCCCGCCGGCTGGCCAGTAGCGATACCCAGGTCACATTTAATACGGTAGCCTGCGGCGCGCCCATAAAACCATAACCCAAGTACAATTTGACAGTCGAAAAAATTACCGTCCACGACGCGCCATCCTTCGAACCCTGGGTGAAGCACAGCAGCGTGACGCGCGTTCCGCGGATGAATGACATCAGCGCGGCCCGAATTGATACCTGGATGGATACGCTATAACGAACCTGATTTGATTCAATTTATGTTTCGACTTCCCGGACCGGTATGCATCGAAAGTCGCGATTGGTTTGAAATTGACGACGGTACGCTCGCGCGTCATTTCTCCCCGTATCCCGGGGTGATCGGACAGGCCCCCACTGCGGTGGCCGAGGATGGTAATGCGCCCAAGATTTTGGTCGCCGAGGATGTTTTGAAGATTGCGCCCGCGGCTGGCGACCGGGCGGCGACCATCGCCTCCGCGTTGAATAAGGCCACCACTGACGCGGGGATCTCCACCCGCATTGGTCAGGCCATGCTCATCGCGCAATGCGCTCACGAGAGCGGCGGGTTTGTGGGGGAGAAATTTGTGGAATCGGGTGTTGAGAGCAAGGTCGTTTTCAATGCGGATGCCAATGTTGATTCCAAGTTCAAGGTTAATGCGGTCCAAACGAACGGGCCCGAGCGCTATTTGCAGGGGCCAAACGTTGCCGGCTGGCGGCTTTCCCGGGACAAGTTCGTCAAGACCAAGGCCGATTATGAAAAGGCAAACGCCGGTAAGAAGTTTGATGAGCTGACGGGCGACACGGCTTGGAAACCGGCGGTGCTGGCCGATTACGTGCCGGGCGATCAGGAATTGCCCTATTGGAAACTCTGGTATGATCCCGCCAGCCCGCATGCGGGCCGCAGCCAGATGGCCAAAGCGAACGGCAACGTGGAAGCCGGGGATGGCTTGAAATACATCGGCCGCGGCCTCATTCAATTGACCTGGCGCACCAATTACCGCGCGGCGGGCAAAGCGCTTCAGCTGGAGTTGGAGGCGCATCCTGACTCCGCTGCCGAGTTGGACAATTCGATCCGCGTCGCAGCATGGTATTGGAAAAGCCGGTCGCTGAACAACTACACCAAGGAAGATACCGACGCGAACTTCAAGAGCGTCACCAGGAAGATCAATCCCGGACTTGCGGGCCTGTCCGACCGGCAGAGTTATTATGAACGGGCCAAGTCCACACTGGGGGTGGGAGAAGGTTGAAAATTGCGGTCCGCCATGTTACTTCGCATAGAACCGGCTCCCTTTCGTTGTCGATCTGCGGCGGAATTGACCGTTGCATACTATGAAAAAGTTTGTTCAGAATCTCACCGGCAAAGCCATGACAACAAAAACGACACCCGTTGGCTGGACGCCATCCCTCGGAGGGCTGCTTCAGCGGTTGCGTAGGATTGGTCGACCAAGTTGATGCCGCGCATGAACATACCTCCTAGTCCTGGCAGCAGCCGTCCGTTGTGCTTGGCATGAGCGCCCCAACCTACCTCCAAGACAACCGCCCCGTGCGCATTGCGACGTCGCTCGGCGACAATGTGCTGTTGCTTCGGAGCCTGCAGGGCCACGAGCGGCTCGGGCGACCGTTCCAGTATGAGTTGGTGTTGTTGAGTGAAAAGCATGACATCAGCTATAAGGATATCATCGGCCAGAACGTGTCGGTGTCCGTGGCCAAGGCCGACAAGGTGCCACGCTACTTCAACGGCTTTATCTCGCGCTTCTCCCAGACCCGCTACGAACGCACGCTGGTGGAGTATCGGGCCACGATGGTGCCTTGGTTGTGGTTTCTCACTCGTTCGGCCGATTGCCGGATTTTCCAGAACATGACCATTCCGGACATCCTGAAACAGGTCTTCGAGGATCACGGGTTCAGCGACTTTATTTTCCGGCTGCACGGCACCTACAAAACCTGGGAATACTGCGTCCAGTACCGCGAGACCGCGTTTGACTTTGTCAGCCGCCTGATGGAGCAGGAAGGCATCTACTATTTCTGCAAGCATCAGAACGGCAAGCACGACCTTGTGCTCTGCGACACCGTGGGGTCGCACTTGGAGTTTAAGGGCTACGAAGAACTCCGTTATAGTCCGGCCCGGGACCAGGCGGGCGACTTGGAAATCCTCTGGAGTTGGATCGAGCAGCACGAAATCCAGCCGGGCAACAGCGCGGTCAAGGAGTTCGATTTCAAGAATCCGGCCCGCACCACCGTCGGCGTCTCCTCGAAGGATCGCGGCATCGCGGGCGACAAGCTTGAGCGGTTCGATTATCTCGGCGAAATGGATGCCGAATCTGACGCTGATCGTTACACCAAGTTGCGGCTCGATGAATGGCAGACGGAACACGAGGTCTATTCCGGCGAAGGCGACGCCCGCGGCATCTGCACCGGCGTGCGGTTCAAGCTCAAGGGTCATCCGCGGAGCGATCTGGCCAAGGAATACCTCACCACCGGCACGGAATTCCGCATTGAATCGGATCCGTTCGAGACCGTGGCGCAGGCGCGCACAGAGTTCATTTATGAAGCCAAGATGACCGCGATTCCGATCACTCAGGAGTTTCGTTCGCCGCGCCGGACGCCCAAACCCTTGGTGTCCGGGCCGCAAACCGCCCTCGTCGTGGGCCCTTCGGGGGAGGAAATCCACACCGACAAATACGGTCGGGTGAAGGTGCAGTTCCACTGGGACCGCTACGGCAAGGCCGATGAAAACAGCTCCTGCTGGATTCGCGTCGCGCAGATTTGGGCCGGCAAAAAGTGGGGCGCCATTTATACGCCCCGTGTCGGGCAGGAGGTTATCGTTGAGTTCCTCGAAGGCGACCCGGACCGTCCCCTCATCACGGGGCGCGTTTACAACGAGAAAAACCTGCCGCCGTACGATCTGCCGGCCAACAAAACGATGTCCACCCTCAAGTCCAACTCGAGCAAGGGCGGCGATGGCTTCAACGAAATCCGGTTCGAGGACAAGAAAGGCGAGGAGCAGATCTTCATTCACGGCGAGAAGAACCAGGACATCCGCATCAAGAATGACACGTACGAATGGATCGGCAATGACCGCCACCTCGTCGTGAAAAAGGACCAGGTCGAGCAGATTGAGAACGACCGCCAGGAAAAGATCACGCGCGATCACGTCGAGGAAATCGGCCGCGACCATCACCTGGCCATCAAGGGCAAGGAGGCCATCAAGATCACCGGCAGCCATTCCGTCACCGTCGTGGACGACGTGATCGAGGTCTTCCAGAAGAACCAATCCACCCAGGTCACCAAAAACATTTACATCAAGGGCGAGAACATCGTCATTGAAGCCACCAAGAACATCACCATCAATGTGGGCGATTCCTACATCGCGATTGAGAGCGGCGGCATCAAGATCGCGACCAACGGTGACATCGTTCTCGAAGCCAAGGGCAATATTAAAATGGAAGCCACCGCTAATGCCTCGATGAAAGGCACCGCCGGGTTGAAACTTGAATCGCCCGCCCCGGCTGAACTGAGCAGCGGCGCAATCTTGACGCTCAAAGGTTCGCTGGTGAAAATCAATTGAAGACGCAAATGATCTTTTCCGCATGAACAAGAAAAGCGGCACCGCAGGAACTCCAGTCGAGCCCACCGCTCCGACGGCTGCGCACGAAGCGGACGTGGCGGACCCGGGCGCAGTGGAGGCGGTCAAGGCGGAGCAGCGGAAGACCATGACGGGCAAATACGGTTCGGTGCTAGTCAAGCCGTTCAAGCCGCCCACCGGGGACGACAGCGCGCCGGCTGAAAGCGCCACAGAAGAAGAGGCAGAGGAAACCAGTTGGATTGAGATTGAATTGGTTGGCGAGGATGACAAACCGATTCCTGGTGAAAAGTATAAAATCAGCCTGCCGGACGGTGCAGTGGATGAGGGGACGCTGGATCACAAAGGCTTTGCCCGGGTCGAAGGATTCAAGTCCGGTACCTGTAAGGTCACCTTTCCGTCCCTCGATCAAGACGCATGGGAGGAAGTTTGATGTCTATTCAACACACCATTCAGCAGGGCGAGTGCATCAACAGTATCGCTTTCGCGCATGGGCTCTTCCCTGAAACGGTTTGGAATCATGCCGACAACGCGGAACTCAAGCGACTGCGGGGCAATCCGAACGTCCTCTTTCCAGGAGATGTGCTGGTGATCCCAGATCCGCGCGTTCGTGAGCTTTCCAAGCCCGACAAGCAGCGACACCGTTTCCGGCGCAAGGGTGTCCCAGCGAAGTTCAAGGTTCAAGTGATGCGGGATGGCGAGCCGAGGGCTGGCGTCCCATACAAGCTTGATGCAGGCGGCAGCGTGCAATCCGGCACAACCGACAGCGAGGGCATCGTCGAGGCGGTCATCTCGCCTGCCGCAGGGACCGCGACCCTCGTAGTGGGCCCCGAGGACGACCAGGAACAATACGACTTCGACCTTGGAACGCTGGATCCGGTCGGTGAGGTCACGGGTGCCCAAGCCCGGATGAAAAACTTGGGCATTTACCACGGTGAGATCACGGGCAAGCTGGACGAAGAGACGACTGAAGCCCTGCGTCGCTTTCAGGGTTTGTGCGAGATCGGGGTGACAGGCAAGCTGGATACGGCGACACAGGACGAACTGCGGAAACATGACGAGGGTTGACAACTAACCATGCCTGATTACCCACCAGCCATAAACCAGAACGACTTCCTCGATACGGACACGATCGAGTCCTCCCTGGCGAAGTACAACGCCAAGCGGTCATTGTTCAGCATGCCCTCTCGCACGCGCGTTGACACGCCACAGATCCGAATCGAGAAGCTCGAGGTGGTGTCTTTGACAACGGGCAAGAAGACCAAGAAGTCGTTCATACGCGCTCCCGAGCATCCAACCATAACATCCGTCAGCAAAGAGAAACGCCTTCATTTTGCACCGGTAGTGGAGAACCTGGAAATCCGGTGGCGGTTTGCGGGATCTTACCGGCTCATCACCGAGGCGACGATTGAGATCTGGCAGCGCTTCGCCTTGGTGCCACTTTGGCGGAAAACGCTGCGCTGGAATGCGGGGGCATGTCCGCAGACCGGGACGCTTCAGTTCAACGGCGTGATGCCGACCGAGGTGAGTGCCACGACGCCGGCGGAACAACTCTTCCCGGACGCTGAATTTCCCGAGGAGACGATGACCGTTGCGTCATCGCCGTACAAGGTCAAGATGACGCTGACATCGTATCCCGGCTCCCGACCACGCTGGGTTTACCTCGACGTCCTGCTCGCAGGCATCAATCTCGAGTGGGGCCCCGAGACGGTGATTCCGCCTTCGCCCGTCATTGGGATCCCCCCTGTCGAGCGGGATCTTACCGTTTACCGCTCGCTGACAAACGCGGACCAGGATCCGTTCCCCAACCTTGGCGCAAATCTGCCGAAGGGAGAAGAGCAGAAGAAGATCTTCCTGTCCGTGAACCAGTTCTCGACCAACCCTGCCCAACTCGTCTCGAATGGTGGTTTCGATGCGCACTTTCAGACCTGGGGCAACGGTCCGAACATACCGATCTTTGCCAAGCCCTCGGTGCTTCGTTCCGATGACCAGGCGGTCGAGGCGCCGGAGGCGCTCGGCGGAGCGAAGTTCGCCTGGGACTGGGAGGATGCGACAAATATCCCGGATCCCCAGCCAGAGGCCGGAGACCTGCTCGTTATTAATCGCGCCAAGGCGAATAACTTCATCCGAGAATCACTCGACTACTATCAGGAGGACACCCTGCCCAAGGGTGCTTCCTGCCACGTCAATCGCGGTGGCAAGCGCGGGCCGGGCGGCGCGGCGGTGTTTCCGGCACAGGTCGGTTTGGACGCCGTCGCCCGCCTGAACCCGCCCGCGCAAACCTTTCCGTTTTCGGTGGTCACCGGGCCGCTGGACAAACGCCCTTGGGCGAGCATCAGCGAGATCCACGGGGCCGGACGTTACGCCGGCAAGACTGGCGTCCTCTTCAGTCCGTCCCGCATGGGTGGGGATGCATATAAGCTGCACGTTTACTTCCTTTACCCCGACTTCAAGCCCCTTATCAACCTTGCGGAAAGCCCGCCCGTGCCGGGCCTGCCCGCAAGCACAGTGGTGGCAAGTGGAGTCTTCGAAAACTGGCGGATCGTTCCCATTAGCGCCTACGAGCGCAAGGCGCATGACCCGAAGCAAATTGACTGGCAGGAACTCCAGCGGGACGGTGCCCCGGCCTATGTGCGTTTCCGTAAAATGGACAACAGCGAACCGGCGACGTTGCTGGACGCCAACCGGTACAACCAAGCCATCGACCAGGCCAGACCGAACCTTCCCTGGTATATCCAAACCGCGCTGCTTGACGTGCAGAACTCCAACTACTACGTCGCGAGCAAATTCCTGGTCACCTTTAAGCGCCACTCGACCTATGTGAACGATCTCCCCGGTGCGGCCGTGGTGGCGAATACCACCCTTCCCACACTCTTCGGCGACCCAAATCGCGAAACCGACCCGCAAACCGGGAATTATTTCATCGAGCCAACCATGATGAACGAAGTGAGCGACTACACCGGGTTGTCCGCGCTGAAGGTGTCGTGGCCGCGCGCGCTTCTGGTTGATGCCATGCAACGCTACTTTCATCCGCGCGGCCTGGGCATCTACATCCTCCAGTCCATCAACCTCGTTAACACCCACGACATGGATCCGGCCGCGGACAACTTCGGTGTCGGCGTCAACGATGTCGGTGGCGACAAAGGCCCAGACGATTCACGCCGGGCTGCTGGCGCTGGGAGCGGAACCGGGCGAAGGGGTGAAATTCACGCCGGAATTCCAGCCGAGCGAAGCGTTCA
>JANOHH010000654.1:0-2492 GCA_031406395.1 Verrucomicrobiota bacterium
CGCCTACAACGCCTCATCGCCGCAGCCATTCTTTTTCGGCAGCGTCGCCTCGTTGAATACCACCATAAGCCTTCAGCCGGAGGTCGGCGTGCAACTGGATTCAGTCAACAATTTCCACGAAGGCATCGTCGCGCTCTCGCACACGGAAGATGGTGGGGCGATTTTAGCGGATGGCAACGATATCACTGGCGCCACCCGGCTGCTCCATTTCAACGGCCATGTTTCCTTCGGTGGGATTGACACCATCGTCACCAACTTTATCAACACCCCTACGCCGGGCACGAACACCCCGCCGACGCATGTGGCGTCACAACTGCAAATTGCCCCGGGCGGCGCCTATCTCGCCGCCGCGCCCGACTTCAAGTTCGGGGGCGGGGCGGCTTTCACCGTGCATCTCGGCGCGAATGGTTACGCAACAAATGCAAACGGTTCGTTCAGCCTCGCCAACGCCACACAGTTCTTCGAGACCAACGGCATTCGCTATCGCCTGCCCGGCGCGGCGCTCAATGCGTCGGGCTTGACGGCCACGCTGCTCGAAGCGTGGTTTCCCACCGGCTTCGGCATGGCGACCAGCACCAACGTGCGCACCCTGACGCCGTTCGCGGCGAAAACCAACATCGTGCTCGGCCCGGATCTGCTGCCCACGACTCCCACCGTCACGTTCACCGCGGCCGCTTACGGCACGCCGCGGCTTTATTTCGCCGACGACACCAAACCGCTCTTTATCGGCGCGTCCCAGATCGAATGGCGCATTCAGCAGGGAGAGTTTTATCTCGCACAAGCCGACTCAGTCAAATTCGTCCGGCAACAAGAAGACGACGATTTGACCGCGCAGCAGGCCAACCTTGTGGTACCGCTGGCGGCGGAGCGGATTTCCAATGATGGCTATTACCACAATGTCACCACGACCGCCGGCGTGCCGGTTTACATTCGGCCCGACACGAACGGGGCCGCGCTGCTGACGATGCAGGCGACTTTGCAGGAAACCGAATTCCGGCCGCACTTTCCTTACCTCAGCACGAGTGTCGGCGGCCACGTTCCCGTGGTCGGAGGCGCGCTCACGATCACGGATGATCTGGTGGACACCGCCGCCAGTTATCTTTTGCTGGCCGGTCCCGTGCCGGTGCCGTACGCGCGCGATTGCCCGCCCGAAGGGGGTTGCAGTAATTCCCCCACGATTGGTTCGCGATTGCTCTCCTTCACCGCGCCGCCCGGTCACTTGGGTTTGGGGGAACTCGGCTTCACGCCCGACGGCGGATTGTTGGCGGAGGGCACGATTCCGCCGGAGAATCTGACTTGGGGATTTATCGGCGGAGACAATTACAGCCAACGCACTTCGGATGTGCAGGCGGGTGCGTACCACATTCCCGGAACATTCTTGCGCGGCGATCAAACCCAGCTCGCAGACTCCCAGCGCCCCGCCGCGCTGCTCTTCACCGGTTGGGGGCATCCGACGAACTCCGCCTACCGCGAGCGACCAGACGAGGACGCCTATGACGATGGCTTCGCGAATTACGCCGGACTGAACTTTCGTGCGCCCGCTCAAGGACGGAGTTTCATTGCCGGGCAGGACACGGGACTTTATCCGCTCACACCGCGCTCCAAATACTACGTCCGCTACGGGGGCGTGAGCGGCATTCACGAGGCGGCCAGTTTTCCGGCGAACCTCGCACTCTACGGCTATGCGTTCTCGTTCCAAAGCTACCGGCTCTCGTTTCTTGACAGTGCCAATCGCGAGTCGCGCACCGATGGCGTGATCGCGTTGCCCTTTCCCTCGGCCTTTCCGGTGGAGTTCGAGCGGATGACTTTTCTTTGTCGCGGCAATCTCGATGCAGCGCGCTTGCCCGCGAACATCGGGACCAAGCACCTGGCCTATTGGAACGCGGACCTCAAGCCGATGAGCCTGCAATTCAAGCCCGAGGCGGGCGACCCGTGCAGCCTTACGAAACGCTACCTGGTCCTCGGCGTCGAAACCAAGCTGCCGTTCATCCCGCAGGCCTTGCACGCCGCTCTCGCCATCAAGAACAATGGCAATCTGGCCACCGACCTCACGGCGGTGGAAGGCGTGAACTCGCGCTTTGCCGTTCCCGCAAACTTGAGTTTGAAAAGGCCCGATGGCAGTTCCTATCCACTCACGACCGCCGCCGAGGGTTACTTCAACAACTGGGAAACACCCAATAAGCCCAACGCTGGCTTTTACAATCTCGTGGGCCGGGTCCGGGTACCGTTCTTCCGCGATGTGAAAGTGCAATTGCACATCACCCCCACCGCGGCGACGACGGCGCAAATTGATGTCATGGGCGGTTGGCCGGCGGAGGAGGGCAGCGGAGTCAATCGGGGCTGGAACAACGGTGCACAAAATTATTTCAACACGGCCAAGTTCGACCCGAACCACGACGGCTGGCCGGGCGATCTGACGATCGGCAACTACCGCAATAATATTCAGGATGACACCTACCATCCGCGCGCGCAGCAGAACTGGATCGATGTGG
>JANOHH010000676.1:0-11461 GCA_031406395.1 Verrucomicrobiota bacterium
GCCGAATCCATGCAATCCGGAGCGCGCCCGTCCCCGGCTCCGGCAGGGTTGGAGGGTGGTGGGACTCGGTTCAGCCGCCGCCCGTTCGTGATTCACTGCTTGACGTCGAAAATGCCCCGTCGCAGTCTTGTTTAGTGACCACCGACGCGAACCCATGCTCCAAGACCTTGAACGCTGGAGCGTTGCACCCACGTTTACGAATCCGGGGCTTCACGTTGATCGAGTTACTGGTCGTTATTGCCATCATCGCCATTCTGGCCGGCCTTCTCCTGCCGGCGTTGAGCCGGGCAAAGGTCAAGGCAGTTGGCACGGGGTGTATGAGCAATACCCGGCAGATCACCCTGGCTTGGATCATTTACGCCCATGACAACAACGACCAGTTGATCGATCCCGCCTACTATAATTGGATGCGGGGGGATGTGTCCGCCGCGGGCCTCACGGAGCAAACCAACGTGAGCTTTCTGATCGATAACCCCTTGAATGCCTACACGGGCGGCAATTACAAGGTGTACAGGTGTCCCGGCGACCCGCGCACTTTTCGCGGAGTCCCGGTGGTTCGCAGTGTCGCCATGAACGCGTTCTTCTCAACCATTGTTTACGATCCCAATTATTTCTTTTTCCGAAAACTGTCCGCCTTGCTCCGCCCGGGCCCCGCGCAGACATTCGTCATCCTTGATGAGAGCCGTCACAGCATCAATGACGTGTTCTTTGCTCTCAATATGGCTGGTTATGATCCCCGGCAACCCACTGCCTGGGCATTTACGGACATCCCCGCCACGTACCATAACCAGGCGGGCAGCCTTTCCTTCGCCGACGGGCACTCCGAAATTCACAAGTGGCGCGACGCCCGCACGGCCACGGCGTTAATCTTCGCGGCTTCCCCCAATAATGTGGATGTCGATTGGCTGAATTCGCGGGGCTCCGCCAGGATTCGGAATCCATCCCGCTGACTGCGCGGTTGGCGAGCGGCCGTGCCGGGCTGAACCCGCGGGTTTGTTGACAACGAAAACGGAGGCGGCTTTACCCAAATCGCGTATCGATCTCAGCTCACCGCCCACATGATGTTCGCTGTCTGCGCAAGAATCTTTCTTGAAAAGTGTTGAGCATCTAAACTGAGGGCTGGGTTTGAGTTTCCATGTTGAGGTGGATTTTTCCGGTTTCCCATTCTTCGCTGGTTTCGGTTAGGAGGGCGGCGACCACGGGCTGCGGCTCGACACTTTGGAAGGGGCTCAGATTGATCTCGGCGATCATCGTGCCTTCCGTTCCGGGGCAACCTGGCAAAAGCGAACTCGTCAAACGCATTACGACCGACGGTCTCGACAACAAGATGCCGCTCGGCTGCTGGCGAATGAAACAGTTGGCGAGCATTGGGCGCGGCTGTGGTTCGATCAGGCGCGTGCCGCCGATTCCGCTGGTTTCGCCGATGACCCGCCGCGCACCATCCGGGCCTACCGTGACTGCGTGATTCGGGCGCCTGACGCGATTCTTCCAAAAACTGACGCTGGCGCTCTATATCGCAGTGCCCTCCGGCAGCATGATCGCGATATGCACCGAGCACAAAACCAATTCTCCCGGAACAGCGGAGCGGCACAAAGTGACGCCGTATCGACCAAACCGGACTTTGCTCGGGTTGATAATATAGGTCGAAACGCAGCTGGCTCGTGGGCGGCGTTTCGAATAATGCCAACGACAACATCGGACCCCAATTTCCAAAACCCCGCCAACTCAAACAATCAAGAAATTCAATTCAATCAAGATACTATGCGAAATACAGATGGTTCAATGGCGCCCCGGTACGGGTCGCTGGCCGCAGTGCTGGCGGCGTTCTTATTCGTCGGCTGCCAATCGGGCAAAGACCTGAGTAGTAATAAACCAGCCTCCGCCGCACCTGTGGCGCCCGTTTCCGCCACACCGCCGCCCGCTCCGGCTCCCGTTGCCGCGCGGCCGGTCATTCGGATCAAGGCGGCGGCGACCACGCCGTTCACCGATTCCAGCGGCCACGTCTGGCTGCCCGATCAGGGTTTCACCGGGGGTGAGATCTCGGACCGGGAAGGCCACCTGGCGATTGCCAACACCAAAGACCCGGCCATGTATCGCACCGAGCGATATTCCATGACGGCGTTTTCGCAGCCCCTACCCAGCGGCAAGTATATCGTGAAGTTGCATTTCGCCGAGACTTATGAGGGCATCCGCGCCGCCGGCGAACGGGTTTTTTCCTTCAATGTCGAAGGGCAGGAGGTCAAGGATTTTGATGTGTTCGTTCGGGCTGGCGGTGGGCAAAAAGCCTATGTCGAGACCGTCAATGTCAACGTCGCCGACGGCAAACTCGACATCGCTTTCACCAGCCAGGTCCAGAACCCGCAGATCAACGCCATCGAAATCATTCCCGCATTGTGAACGACCATCGCCCGCAAAAATGGACCGCCCTTCTCCTCTCTCCGCTCGGAGGGAGTGACGCGATTCTTCCAAGAATTGACGCTGGCGCTCTATATCGCAATGCGGTGCGGTGGCATGATCGCATCATGCACCTGGCACAAGACCAATTCTCCCGGAGCTGGGGAGCGTCAAAGGGAATTTTTTTGTCAGGCAAACCAAACTCTGCTCGCGATGAAAATGAGGTTCGAAACGAAGATTGCCTGGGTGAGATGGAAACGCACCGGTGGGGTGATGGCCGTTAAACCCTGCCGACTGATTCAGCGAAGGTAAAAGTCCACAACAGCAAACAACAAAAAACAAACAAACAACCAAGACACAGCAGCATGAAAACAAAGTTAATTCAAAGAATACAGGTGGCCCTCTCGGGTCTGGCCTGCGCTTGCGCCGCAGGTTTCACCCTCCCCGCTCACGCGCAAATCACCGGCACGAATCAAATCGCCTTAAACGTATTTGATGGCGGGTATAACGTCGGCCACATATGGAGCTACGCCTTCTTTTACTCGTGGAACTTCCCAGGTGTTAACAGTGCTCCGTTTGACCCACAGCCAGGCATCTACGGGATCGTCGATGAATTTACGGACCCGCTGCCCGCGAATGGCACCGCCGTGTTCCAATTCACCTTCACCAACGCGCCATACGAGGGCCCAGTCACCACCAACGGTGGAGGTCATGGCGTCGGCACCGGGATACCCTTGGTTTGGACCGAAGTTACCACAGACTTCACCAGCACGAATTTGAGCGACTACATTGTTAGTTTTGACGCCCGGGTGGAAGGCTTGTTGCCCGGTCAGACCACGGCCGCCGGCAGATTGGAGTTCCGAATGAACGCACCCGGTGGACCCAATGGTTATGCCGTGTATAAACAAATTCCCTTTAGTCCCGGCAGTAATTGGACGCACTTCGTCTTCACGTTGGATCAAGGTGGTTTTGACCAGGGCACGAGCGACGCGAGCTTCGCCGCCGGCGTCGCGGCCGGCATTAGCCAAGTGCTGGCTCAATTTGTTTTTAATGAGCCAAATCCCCAATTTGGGTTCGACGACAACAATGTCTTTCTCGTTGATAATATCAAGCTGGGGGTAATCCAATACGCGGGTCCGGTCGTGGTGCCGCCCAAAATCGCTCTGGCCGTTCTGGATTGGAATTTCGACGACAAACCGCTGTGGTACGGCAATGGTGGCTATGCTTGGTCCCAGCTTGCACCCAACTCGATGCCATCCAGCGTTTACAATATCGCGGATCCCACCACGGGCGTCGGCGGCAGCAACGCGTGGACGATTTTGATGGACAATAGCACCCTCGCTCCGCCCAACACCCCCCAGTGGGCCGGCACCGGAATGGGTGGCGGTGGCCCGGGTAACTACACCCAGTTCAATACGAGCGATCGTTCGAGCTACCGGATCACTTTCGACGCCCGCGTCGAAGGCATGGCCCCGGACAAGACGACCATTTACGGTATCGAGCAAGGGGTTCACCTGCGTGCGCCCGACGATACGCTCCTGCCTGCGGACGGCGACACGAATCCCGACGAACTGGTGCGCCTGAACTTCGCCTTCAACGTCCAATCGAATTGGACGACCTACACCTTCACGTTTAACCAAGGTGGCATTGGCGGTGGCTCGCTGGGCAATTTCGACAACCACTTCGGCCAGATAAGCGAGGTGGCGGTGGAGTGGGGTATCCCCAATGCACAGTCGTCGGACTGGGAATTCGACAACAATAACAAGGTTTTCATTGATAACTACAAGATCGAGCGCGTGTACACCGCTACCCCGCCCTTGAGCGTCCAGACCGTCGGCAACAATGTGGTGGTCACTTGGGCGCAACCATCCACCGGCAGCGCCAAGTTGCAAAGTTCAACTACCGTGAACGGCACATACACGGATGTGATCGGGGCCACCAGCCCCTATCCCTCGCCGATCGCAAGTGGGCCGAAGTACTATCGGACGAAGTGGATCGCCCCATAAGGCGGTGATGGCAATCGCGGACGACGGAGATCTTTGAACGTCGCCAATAACACTCGCGGGTGCCGGGCTTCCCCGGCGCCCGCTTTTTCTATAGAACAGGCCTATGATTCGATCCAAACAAAGCCGAGGGATTCGGTCCTGAGAGGCCGGCTTCGCCAACGCACTGGCGGATTCAACTCCGCAAGCGCGGGGTTGGCCCACTTCCCGCATCAGCAAGCAGCTTGAACCTCGAATGAAATCCGCCCAAAATCTCCGGAGTCCAGCCCGCAACTTGTTACTCGCCATCCTCGGGAGTGTGGCGGCCACCCTTTCCTCGCAAGCCGACCAATTGATTTATGCCGACGCGCTCCAAAACAGCTGGCAGAACCAGAGTTGGGCAGCGGTTGATTTTAATCACGCGACGACAGTTCACTCCGGCACCAAGTCCATCAGCGTGACCGCCGGGGGCTATCAGGCGGTTTCCTTTTGGCATAGCGCTCAAAGTGCGAGTTTATTTTCTGGATTCTCCTTTTGGATCCATGGTGGCACTGCGGGCGGACAGACCCTTCAGGTCGTTGCCTTGACCAACGCGGTTGAGCTTCCCGCCGTTGCCATCCCGGCGCCCGTCGCGGGAACGTGGCAGCAGGTCACGGTCTCGCTCGCCAGTCTCGGGGTGGCCGGCGCGCCGAATCTGACCCGGTTCCATATCAAGAACTCAACCGGCAATGCCCTGACGACGTTCTACGTGGATGATGTCAGCCTCACCTCCGGCATAACGCCGGTCGTGCAAAGTGTCAGCCCGGCAGCCGGCACGGTTTCCACCCTGACCTCGGTGGCCGTAACCTTCTCCAAATCCGTGATCGGCGTGGACGCTGGGGACTTGCGAATGAATGGGAATCCTGCCAGCAACGTGAGCGGGAGCGGCCCGACCTACACGTTCACCTTCGCTCAACCGCCCGATGGCGTCATCGCAATGACCTGGTTCGCCGGGCACGGGATCACCGACCTCGCTGCGCCGGCGAACGCATTTGATGGCACGGGGCCGGGCGCAACCTGGCAATACACACTCGTGGGTCCGGTCACCTATGCCGCCTCGACCTTTGTACATCCGGGTGCGCTGGATTCCAGAGGTGAGTTGGACTTTGTGAAGGCCCAAATCCAGGCGGGTGCCCAGCCGTGGAAAGCCGAGTTCGACCGGATCAAAAACACCAGTTACGCCACCCGGACGCCGAATGGGAAGACGACCATCAATTCCAGCAACGGTGACGCTGAACTTTCGCGAGATGACGCCATCGCTTCCTACACCCAGGCGCTCCTGTGGTATTACTCGGGCAACGCGACCTATGCGAACCGCGCGATCGCGATCCTGAACTCGTGGACGAATCTGCAATCCTTCACCGCCGGCTCCGACCAGGACAAGTTGCAGGCGGGTTGGATCGGCGCGGTCTTTGCCCCGGCGGCCGAAATCATGCGAGGTTATCCGGGTTGGACCACCAACGACATCGCCAATCTCCAAGCCATGTTCCAGCGGGCCTTTTATCCGCAGTTGAACACGATGAGCACCTGGAACGGCAACGTTGATTTGACGCAAATCGACGCCATGATGGCGATTGCCGTCTTTAACGAAGACACTGCGGAGTTCAACGCGGGTCTAACTCGCCTGGCCAAACGCCTCCCCAGTTACATCTATCTTGCCTCCGCGGGAACGCCGCCGCCGATCGCGGGCGACGGCGGCAATGTGCAGAATTTTTGGTTCTATCCCACCCTGTGGACCAATGGCCTGACCCAGGAAACGTGCCGGGACAACGGTCACCATACGCAGTTCGCGCTGGGATCGGCGCTCCACGCCGCAGAAACTGCCTGGCATCAAGGTGTGGATGTGTACACCACGAACGCGCAGCGATTCACCTACGCGCTGGAGTTGATGGCATCGCAGTTCCTCACCGGCTCTATGCAAGGCACGTCCATCAACAACATCCCTTCCGCCGACCGTTACGAATCCTGGGAGGTGGGCTACACCCATTACCGCAACCGCGCCGGACTCCCCATGACAAACACGGGGACGCTCATCGTGAACCAAATCCGGCCCAATGCTCAGCGGGCAGTCTGGAATCTGGTACACGAAACTCTGACCCATGCCAATCTGCCGGCCAGCGTCTCGCCGCTCGGAGGCGCGCTGCCGCCGGTTTTGACGGACTCGAAGATGCTGCCCAATGGAGCGTTCCAATTTGCTTTCACCAACAATACCGGCGCGACCTTCACCGTGCTGTCCAGCACCAACCTATCTTTGTCCCCAACCAATTGGACCGCGGTCGGCACGCCCACCAATAACGGTTCCGGCCTTTTCCTCTTTACGACCCAACCGCTGACGAACGATATGAAACGATTTTACCGCGTAAGATCGCCGTAATATTGAATGCCTGCCATCTGTCCATTGAACACCTGAAATCATGATCCCAGCGCTACAACCAAAAGCCATGCAATCTTCACTGATTGCGCTCACATTATTGACCCTCAGCGTCGCGGTTGTCGGAGCCGATTCCGCCACCAACCGCCCCGCGGCCCCCCGCAGCGGCGGATATTGTCGAGTTATCCATGTCCGATCCCGCTCGTTGGGTGATGGACACCGTCCATTTGGGAACGAAGCAGGTGAAGATCACCTATGACGCCGCCGCCCAAGCCGCGGTGATGACTCCCACCTGGTCCCCGAGCGACCGTGAGTCCAATGATGTTGGCGTCCGAAACATTGAAAACGGTCGTCTGTAGCTTTACCAACTGGTGGACGCGAAGGACTGCAGCCAAGCGGTCAGTAGTTTCGAAATCAGTATGCCCCAAGCATACATCGACGAAGGCAAACTGGAACTGGTCTTTGCGCTTCAAGCCGGCGCCAAGGGTGATTACCTGTTCAACGGGCGAACCTTCACGATGGCCGACTTTGCCGGTAATGGCGGCAAATACAAGAAATTGACAGTCAGGGCGCCGGACTACCATGAACCTTTGGAAAAACTCCGAGCCATTGAGCGAGTCAGCTTCATTTTCGAGCGCAAGGGCTCCACGATTTCCGCGCCCGTCAAGATCCGGCGCGTCGCGATTGACCTGAACAGCGAAAAAATCACTCCTCCAGCGAAAGTGGTGCGGGTCAAGAACCCCAAGTCTTTCTATGAATTCACCTACACCACGCAGGCGAATGTCGCTGGCCTTACGGCGCGGGTGTCCGCTGAGAGCATGGACATCACCCGGCGCGTGAATGATGCCAAGGACGGCGTGGCGATGATTCCCCAATGGAAAGCCGGCCAGATTCCCGCCGGGCATTCCGGCGGTGTGACCCTGGTTCAGCCACTCGGCGCGATCAACGATTTTGAACGCTTTGAAGCCCAATATGTGCTGAATATCCCGAAGGCCTATTTCGACGAGGGGAAGCTTGATCTTTGGATCTTCATCCAGGCCGGGGAAACGGGCTATCACCGGTGGAGCGGCACGCCGCGACCGCTGACAGCGTTTGCGGAGAAGGCGGGACAAGACGTTGTGCTGACGGTGACGCAGGAAGATTTCCGCCAAGGAAAGCAGCGCAATCAAATCGAGATGGTCGGGTTGCAGCTCAACCGCAATGGCTCAACCGTCACGGAGCCCATCATGCTCAAACGCATCACCGTCAAGCTGCCGGAGTAGCGCCCGCTGATCGGGAGCTTTGTATTAGGATCCACTCGCCTCAGCGGGCCGAAGGTTCTGGAGGGCGGCATGGTCTTTTGTCCGCTGGCCTGGCGGGTCGAGGCCAAAGTTGGCATGAGGCGATCAGGCGGGCCGTGACGCCCAACCCTGACCAAGGTCATGAACAGCCAATGATACCCAGAGCACTGCCCCGCACTGGCCCCGCCAGGCCCTGAACCGCACTCGATGCCCGCCTACATCGCCACCACGACACACGGTTTTGTGGGCAACGCCGTTTCGGCCATGAGTTCCGGTACGAAATCGGGATGATTCCGCGCGAGGATCCTGAACGCTTCCGCGCCCGTTCCGGCGTGACGCGATTCTTCCAAAAACTGGCGCTGGCGCTCTATATCGAAACGCGGTTTGGCGGCATGATTTCCCCATGCACGTTGTGCGAAACCAATTCTCCCTGAACTGCGGAGCTTCAAAAACCAATTCTTTCATGAACTCAAAGCCGACTTCCGCCCGAACCTCGCGCGGCTTCACCTTGATTGAACTCTTGGTCGTCATCGCCATCATCGCGATCCTCGCGGCGATGCTGCTGCCGGCGTTGAGCAAGGCAAAAACCAAAGCGCAAGGGATCATGTGTATGAATAACCTTAAGCAACTGATGCTGGGGTGGACGTTGTATGCCGGGGACAATCAGGAAAAGATCGCTCGAACGGGTGGGATGGATGTCTTTGTGACCAATCCCAACACCGCGAGCATCCTGCCCGGTGGCGCGTGGGAGCAATGGTGTCCCGGCAGTGTGGATAGCGGCAACGGCCCGGCCTCAACGAATCAGCTTTTCCTCGAACGCGGCATGATCTACCCGCAGATCAAGTCGCCCAGCGTTTATAAATGCCCGGCCGACAGGAAGAATTATCGAGGGACGCCCACAATTCGCAGCATGTCCATGAATTGCTGGTTTAACCCCATTAACGCGTGGACCGATACCAAGGGTAAAGCCATGAAAAAGACGACCGACATGACGGCCATTTCCCCAGTCAACACCTGGGTGACCATTGATGAAAATCCCGACAGCATCAACGACGGCTGGTTCGTCGTCAACGTGGCCAAGGCGAGTGGTCAAGCCGGCTTGCGGTGGGTGGACTATCCGGCGAGCTACCACAACAACGCGGGTGGTCTTTCGTTTGCCGATGGCCATGCGGAGATCAGGAAATGGAAGGACCAGACCGTGCTCAAAGTTCCGCCGGGCAATCCTCGCACCGCATCGAGCGCGGGCGACCTCCAATGGCTGTCGGCGCGGACCACTGAGGCCCTGTGATGGCGGCGCGCGCTTCAGCCCGGTGCGTATTTCATTACCACCATACCTGACGGTTATGAACCAACGCGCGCTGCTGAATTCTCGTGGCTTCACCTTGATCGAACTACTCGTGGTCATCGCTATCATTGCCATCCTCGCAGCGATGCTGCTGCCCGCCTTGGGCCGGGCCAAGGACAAGGCGCAGCGCGCTTAGTGCATCATCACTCGCCGGCAACTCGGCATGGGGGTGGCGCTGTATGCCGGCGACAGTGGTGACAAGATCCCGGCCTCGGAATGTGACCCGGAGCGGGTGACAGGTTCCGCGCCGTGGATGTGTTATGAGTTGTTTCAGCCTGGCCCCAACGGGCCTATCGCGCCCAACACGCTGGGGACGAACCTGGGCATTCTGTATTCCGAGAAGATTATCCCGTCCGGGAAAAGTTTCTATGACCCGGGCTTGCGCCATGTGGATAACATTCCAATTAAATTCGAAATGAAGTGGTATGAACCCTGGCCGAGCAACAACGGTGGGCGGGTGCGGGGGAATTATATTTGGTATCCTCAGTCGCGCACCGTTTCGCCGCAAAGCCCGGCGGGGGAACCGTGGTCAACGGTGGCGCGGAAGACGACCGAACTGGCGGCGGACCGGGCGATGATTACGGACCTGATCTACACCTGGCGGACCCTTCCGCATCGCAGCGGCAATACGCCCGCCGGCTTGAATGTCGCTTGGGGCGATGGGCACGTGACCTTCAGCACTACCAAAGCCGCGTTCGACCAAGCAAAGTATTGGGATTTCGACGACCATCTCACTGGCCAGAATCCGGGGAACAACATCGCCAAGTTTCGCAGTATTCTGACCTTCTTGCGGCCTTAGTAGTATCACCTTGATGAACCGCAGCATGTCAAAAAATCAATTCCCCAAGAGCTTTCCCAAATCAACCACGAAACTCCTAAAATCATGATCCCAACACTAACATCAAAAATGGCGCAATCTGCTTTGGTTGCCCTCACCTTATTCAACCTCAGCCTGGTCGCCGCCCAGGCCGAATCCGCCGGCGCGTCCGCTCCGACGAAACGCGTTGTGGTCTGGGACGGTGAACTCGCGACCAAGGGGGCCGGCTGGTCGAACCCGAAAGGTTCTACCGTCGGACCCCAGACGGTTGAAGCGCACAGTGGCAAAACGGCGGTGGAGTTTAAATTCAAAAGCAGCGGGGAAGAATGGCCGGGAACGGGATGGAACTGGTGCGCCTTCCAGACCGGACCCTATGGCACGGACATGAGCGGCTTCAAAAACTTCACCTTCTGGATGAAAACCAAGGGCAAGATCGGCGATGTCCAACTCAACCTGTTGTGCAATGGCAAAGCGTTCGACATGCCGGAACACCATACCGAAAAGGTGTCGGCGCTCACTTACTGCCCTCAATTGCTGGATGGCCAGTGGCACAAAGTGAGCATTCCGTTGGCGGACTTGAAGCAGCCAGCGGGTTTTGACCCCTTGCACGTGGGCGAACTCCAGATTTTTAATGCGGGCGAAGGCGATGGCAGTTTCTTCATTGATGACATCGCCTTCGAGGACCGCGCTGGGGACCAGCCATCTGCCGCTGTAGCGCCCGGCGAGATGCTCGTCAACGGCAACTTCGCTGACGGTACGAACGACTGGGTAGTGGTGGCGGAGGCCGGCGCCACCGGTCGGGCGGAGGTTGTCGCCGAAGGGCCGGACGGCAAAGCCGCCCTGCGCCTCAAGGTGCTCACGGTCGGGGATAAACCCTGGCGGTTTCAGTTCTACCAGACCGGAATGCGCGTCGAGCAAGGCAAATCCTACGTCTTGACGTTTTGGGCCAAGTCCAATCAGGACGGCGATTTCACCGTGAATTGCCAGCAGAACCACGAACCATGGGCGCACCCCACGCAGGAAGAAATGCCCATCTCGACCGAGTGGAAGCAGGTGCAGTTCACGTTTGTGGCAGCTTGGGATGATGACAAGGTGCGCATTACGTTCACCAATCTTGGCAGCGCTCCCGGCAGAATCTATTGGTTTGCCAACTGCTCACTCGTGCCGAAACCCGCAGCAAAGAAGACCGCCGCGTTCGCACCGGTGCCGGCGGGGTCGGTGATGGCACCGAGC
>JANOHH010000698.1:0-4094 GCA_031406395.1 Verrucomicrobiota bacterium
TACCGGCAAAGCTTTGCGCAAAATCTCCTTGAGCACTCGGTCGAGGTGGCTCAACTGATGGCGTTGCTCGCCGCCGAATTGGGCGTGGATGTAAACCTCGCCAAACGGGCAGGCTTGTTGCACGACATTGGCAAGGCCGTCAGTCACGAGATCGAAGGTCCGCACGCAGTTGTGGGTGCAGACATCATCAGGCGTCATGGCGAATGTGACGCGGTCGTGAATGGGGTGGCATCGCATCACAATGACGTGCCGCCCGTAGGGCCGCTGGGGATTCTTGTGAGCGCGGCGGATGCCATCAGCGCCTCCCGGCCCGGCGCGCGCTCCGAGAGCATGACAACTTACATCAAGCGGGTGGAAGACTTGGAGAAAATCGGGAGTTCGTTCCCCGGGGTGGAGAAATGTTTTGCCGTGCAGGCCGGACGGGAATTGCGTGTCTTTGTCCAGCCGCAAAGCATCAGCGATGATCAGGCGTTTGCGTTGGCGCGAAATATTGTGACGAAGATCGAGAGCGAGCTTCAGTATCCAGGTCAGATTCGGATCACGGTAATCCGCGAGATGCGGTGCGTGGAGGTGGCGAAGTAGGCAGCCCAGCCGGGGAGATTATCGCCCTTCCATCATGCCGGCAGGCAGGCCATTTTCCCAAGACTTGGGGGCATTCCATGGACGAACTGATTCGTTCTCGGATTCAGTTGAAGCACAGCCACCGAGAAAAATCCCCAACAGAAGCAGCGGAAGCAAAGTCAGACCGCGAAGCAAGATGGACCGCGTTGGCTTCACGAAGCCGGATGGGCAGGAATAACTTGGTCGCCTTCCATGATCTCGACGTCAGCCATCTTCCACCCCGGTATGATGTTGGCGATGCTGCGGCCCTTCTGAACATCGCGAACAATCACTTTGGCCACGAGCACGCCAGCCCGGCTCACGAGCAATTCACCATACGGCAAAACACCTTCCTCTTCACCAACATTGATAACCACAAAATCCCACTTCGGATCGGAAACAACAATTTTTCCCAGGAGCTTGGCCGGCAGATAAATAGGTTTTTCGCCGCCAGTAAACCGCTCCAGTTCAGCCGTCTTGCGGGTGAGGGCCAGTTGGAGGATTTTCTTCTCGTCCGCCATCGCTTCCAATGCCTTCTGAGTCTTGTCAATTTGCTTGCCCAGTGCTGCAATTTGCTCCGGCTTATAACCGGTGGCCACGTAGGCGGCAAGATTTGCACGTGCGTCGTCGCGCTCTTCCGTCGTCGTGGTCAGTTTCCCTGCGAGTTCGGTGGCCTTTTTGATTTGGGTGGCGGCTTCCTTGACGGCAGTGTCGCGCTCCTGACTGGTGGCGGCGAGTGTGTCCTGAGTTTGCTTGAGATCTTTGCCGGTCTTGTCCAAATCCGCCTTGGTGGTGGTCAACTCGGCATCGGTCTTGACGAAATCAGCCTGCCACTTATTGCGTTCGGTGGCGAGCGTTTCGACCTTCTCCTTGACCTTGAGGAAATTGAGAGCGCCCGCCGCCAATCCGGCGAGGATCGCAATGACAAGACTGATTCGAATCAACATGGCTTTGTCTGTTTGATTGCTTTAACGCGGTCAGACTAGCCAGTGCCGGAAACGGTGTCAACGCTCCTTTCAAAAGTTTTACACACCGGCGCTCGCGCGCTTGATGCCGGCTTTTCAGCGCCGCCACCAGCTCGTTTTGCTCTTGGGCTTTGGTGAATCGGGCTGGTTGTATTGCTGGATGAGCAACTGGCTCCGCGACGCTTCTAGAACCGAAATAAATTCATCGTAACTGAGAAAGCGATCAGCTGGATTCTTTGCCATCACCTTTACCAACGCGTCACTCGTCGGCTGAGTCACTTCGTGGAGAACCAGATTCGGCGGCGTGAGCGGCGTGTGAACGTGCGCGCCCACCAATTCCTCCACCGAGGGCGCATCGAACGGCACATGACCGGTTAGCGCATGATACAAAGTGCAGCCAAGACTGTACATGTCAGATAAAAAAGTTTCCTTTTCGCGTTTGATCTTTTCCGGCGCCACGTAATACGGCGTGCCTTCGGTCACCGACCCCGTTTCTGCTTCCACATCCACGCTCCGGGCCAACCCGAAATCCACCAGCTTGGGTTCATTGTCGGAATCGAACAGGATGTTGCCCGGTTTGATGTCGCGGTGGAGCAGATTGTGTTTGAGGGCGAGATCAAGGGCGGAGGCGATTTTGATGCCAATATCGAGCACGTTCAGCTCGGCCACGCGCGTTTGCTTTTCGATGCGGTTATCCAAGCTGCCGTGATCCGCCAGCTCCATCACGAGATACACCTGACCTTCGTATTCGTCGAAGGTGTAGATGTGGATGATGTTTGTGTGGTTGAGTCGGGCGCAGGCACGCGCTTCGCGATAAAAATTATCCATCGCGAGCTGGTCGCTCATCATCTCCTTCTTCACCAGCTTCACGGCCACCAGCCGCTCGAGCACCGTGTCGAACGCGCGATAAACCGTGCCATTGCCGCCTGAGGCGATGACGTTGCGCAGTTCGAACTGGCGCATCATCTTCGGCATCATGATCGGGTGGCCGCACTTTGAGCAGGGCACGGTTCCCAACGGGGGTAGATCACCGGGGATGAAGACCTTCGTCTCACACTGCCCGCAAGTGACCATTTTTAGCATGTCGCTCGCACTCATTTCATTTCCAACCTACCACTGCTTCCGTCCGCCACAAGCCACCAAAAGAACTCCGGCGGCGGTTCCTGACCAACCGGATGCCCTGCTTGTAAGGCTTTTCTCCCGATGCGTCAAAGTTGAAAACCGCCGTTGGTGTTTTGATTTTTCTTGTGCCAACGCCTTAAACCCCCTAAAGCCGCGTCTGCGATATGCACTTGTCATGACTAAAAAACAACTCCAGTTGCTCGCGAAGCAACACGGCACCCCGCTCGTGATTGTGGATCACGACGAAATCCGACGGAACTACGCCGAGTTCCGTCGTCACCTGCCCGAGGTGCAATGTTATTTTGCCGTGAAGGCCAACGCCGAACCCGCCATCGTTCGCACGCTCTACAAAGCGGGCGCGAGTTTCGACGTCGCCTCGCTACCCGAGTTCATGCTCGTGTACGAAAACATCAAGAAGTTGCCGGCCAAGGCGCGGCAGGATTTTATCTGGGACAAGATCATTTACGCGAATCCCATCAAGCCTCGGGAAACCCTGCGCGCCCTGGATCAATACAAGCCGCTCGTCACATTCGACAATCTCGCCGAGTTACAGAAGATCAAACAATACGCGCCGCACGCGGGCGTGGTCGTGCGCCTCGGGGTGGCGAACACTGGTTCGCAATGCGAACTCTCGAACAAGTTCGGCTGCCCGCCCGGCGAAGCGGTGGACCTGATTGTCGCCGCTTTCGAGCTGGGGCTCGTTGTTGAAGGTCTGAGTTTTCACGTCGGCAGCCAATGCACCAACTTCGAGAATTTCGTCCAAGCCCTGAACGCTGCTGCTGCGGTGATGAAGGAAGCGCGCGAGCGCGGTCACGAGCTCAAGATCCTCGACATCGGCGGGGGTTTCCCCGCGCCTTACAACAAACACGTCCGACCCTTCGGCGAACTCGCCCGCGTCATCAATGCGGAAATCAACCGCCTCTTCACCAAGGATATTCAGATCCTCGCCGAGCCGGGCCGATTTCTGGTTGCAACTGCAGCCACGTCCGTCGCCCGCGTCATTGGCAAGGCGGTGCGCGACGGTAAACGCTGCTACTACATTGACGACAGCGTCTATCACACTTTCAGCGGAATTATTTTTGACCATTGCCAGTATCCGCTACAGGCGTTCAAGTCGGGCAAGCAGGAGGTCTGTGCGGTTTTCGGCCAGACCTGCGACGGGCTGGATTGCCTCTCACAATCCGAGTTGCTGCCAGAACTCGCGATCGAAGACCTGGTATACGCCGAAAAAATCGGCGCGTATGGGAGTGCCTCGGCAACTTACTTCAACGGCTTCCCTCCGGCCAAGATCGTTCACGTCAACCAGTAGCACGATGACGTGGCGACCCCATCACCACGCTTGACCCAACGCCGAAGACCGGCGAAGCTTGAATTGTCGTTTTGGGGGCGTACTGGTTTCGACCTGAG
>JANOHH010000750.1:0-1045 GCA_031406395.1 Verrucomicrobiota bacterium
GGAAGAGGCTGGCCCCATGTCCGTCCTGGCCCCCGAAGCGTTCGGACGGGCCGAACATCTCCACGCCGCGGTGCGCAAGGCCGACTTGAAAACGGAACTTGTTTTTATGCCGCAGAAAAGTCATATCTCCTCAATGCTCAACATCACGCACGACGACAAACTGACTGCCAGTGAGATTCTAAGAGCCTGTTTGAAAACTCCAGTTTGGTGTCCAGCCTTTAGGCTGCTCCCGGCCGAAAACACGCTAAAGCGTGGACACCAAAGCAACCCTGGCCATGCGTCACACGCTGAGAATGGAGTTTTAAAACAGGCTCTTACTTGTTGGGAACTTTTTTGGGATCGTGCTTTTCCAAAAAATGACGACATAAAACCCGGGAAATCGAGCCAGTGCCCTCGTCCTGTCCGTTAGCCTTGCTTTACAAATGATCGCCAGCCATGACATCGGTTTCCTTCAACGCGAGTGCGAATGGCTCCAGCGGCATGGGTTCATCGTGATCTAAAAATTCTTCGCACAGTCGGAAGAATTCGACCTCCGTGGTGACGCGCCGGATTTGGTGGAGGAATTGTCCGGTCGGTTCGATGCCAAGGCCGATGTAGTTCAGATACTTTTTCATTTTCTGAACGTGGGCGGCTTGCTTGATCTCCGGCGGGCGAACGATTTCGTAGAGTGCGCGCAAGTATTTCAGCACATCGTGGCCGGTGGGCAGAAAGCGCGGTTCGCCCCGCTGTTGCTGCCGAATCTGGTGAAACAACCATGGGTTGCGAATGACGCCGCGCCCGATCATCAACCCGTGCGCGCCAGTCAACCCCAGGACTTCTTGTGCCTTTGGCGCGGAATAAACATTGCCGTTGGCCAGCACCGGGCAGGGGAGTTCCGTCACCGCGCGCGCGATGTAATCGTAATGCACTTCGCTGCGATACATCTCCTTTACCGTGCGGCCATGCACTGTCAGCAGGTCGATGGAATGCTTGGCAAAGATCGGCAGTAACTCATCGAACACCGCCGGAGAATCAAAACCGAGGCGCGTCTTGACGGTGAACTTGA
>JANOHH010000931.1:0-5861 GCA_031406395.1 Verrucomicrobiota bacterium
AAATCCAAAACGTAACAACCAGAGTCCGCAAACGAAACTGGCCCAGGCATGGTTTAGCCAGGGATGGTGACGGGGGGGGAATACAGATCTTCCGGGCGGACGCACCTGAAAAGGGTTTGAGTCATTGTGCAGTTAGGGTCGTCGCGCTGCGCCGACCACCGGCCCGTCCAGGTCCCGAACACCTTCAATATCCCACGCGTCTGGGGTGGAATCCTAGCCCCGCTGCAGAGGCTGGCGCTGGTCGTCGCAGCGCGACAACCCTACCTTTCAAGCTTTTCGAGCGACGGCCTCGGCGTTGAGCAGGCTCAAGCGGCGCTGGGCGGCGAACGCTTGGGCGGTGTTGGGGAATTCGCGGATCAGCCGCTGCAGAATTTCGCGCGCCGCGGCTGTGTCGTGGCGATGACGCAGTTGCCAGGCCGCGATCAAACTCAGCCATTCCGCGCGTTTCCCGTCGGGCTGATCGGCCATGCCTAGCAGTAACTCGATCTGTTCGATGGCCAGATCCGTCTGGCCGAGAGGTTCGGCGAAAAGGCGCGCGAGTTTTTCGCGGGCTAAAATGTCATTGGGATCGCGCGTGAGTTGTTGGGTGAGCTGCTGAGTGAGCGCGGCGGCTTGATCGGAATCAATGGCGTCTTTGGCGGCCGTCCCGGTTTCATCGGATAATTCGCTCAGGGCGGGCAGGGGAATGGGGCGGGCTTCGCGGCGCTCGCGTAATTCCGCCGCGTTATGCGGCAACTGCGTGCGGCGCAACTCCGCCATCCGGGCGAGGTGCGTGCCGGGCAGCCGGTTGGAAATCATCTGGAGCGAACGGGCGGCGGCCTCAGGGTCGCTGGCGTACGCGATTTGCCAGTCGGCCAGCTTGTGCAGCGCGACGGCGATTTGCGATGGGGTGGCGTCGGGTTGATCGCAAATCTCAAGGATGATCTGCCCGGCTTCGGCGATATCTTTGAACTGGCTGGCATAGAGTTCGCCCAGCATCAGCCAGCCGTCGAAGTCATTTTCCGCGCTTTCGAGCTGTCGGATGATTTCATTTTCCGCCTCGCGGTATTTGCCGAATTTCATCCGGGCGATGGCGCGGGAATACATGGGCCGTTGCTTCACGCGCCGCAGGATGGATGGGCTGTAGCCGGCGATGGGCAGCCCAAGGAGCAGCAAGGTCAGGCCAAGGGTGTGCCAGCCGCCAACCCAAATTAACCAAACCGCCGGCAACGCGGTGGCGAGGAGACAGGTCAGGCAAAGGGCGCGAAAATTGGTTCGCGTTTCTCCTATAATCCCCCGACTCGCGCGGATCACGTTCCAGCCAATCGTGACCCCGGCCCAATAGGTGGCGATGATGAGCAGGCCCGCGCCGACCACCCCCAGGAAAGCGAAGAACCAACCGGTGCCGGCATTTTGCGCGAGCTGAACCGCAGGCATGAAGGGTTGCAGATGAAACGAAAGCCCCACGTTCATTAGAATCCAGATGGCGAGCGGAACCCCGAAGCCTTTGGCCAACCACGGCCACTCCGCCAGCACGGCGGCCTGCGCATTCTCCTCCGGGGCGAGCCGGTAGATCGTATAACCGGAAAGGCCGACCAGGCCCAGCGCCACCAAGCCCGCGAACATGAACATCAGCAGCCCCATAAACGGTTGAGCAATTGAACGACTGGGTTCACACGGAAGAGGCTGCCGACGGCGGGGAGCTAAGCCAAGCGACAAATGCGGTGAACATGATCGGCCGGGCGGCAGCATGTCGGCGACAATTGCCGCAGCCAGCTATTGCTTCCGCCCAGCGGATTACAACACGATGCAACTGCGCTGAATCATCAATGACCAAACGCCCAGAGATGGCCGCTGGTCCGAACGTACAGCTTGCTGTCCGCGATGGCGGGCGTGGCCATAATCGGTTCCCCCAGTTCATTCCGGGCGAGGACTTTCAACGTTTCGCCCCCGGCGATCGTACTGACGGTGCCGCGCGTTGAGGCGAAGTAAACATTCCCTTGGGCCGCCACCGGCGAGGCGAAGTATTCGCCGTCGGCATCAAGTCGTTCCTGCTCGTAGGCTTTTTCCCCGGTCTTGGCGTTGTAGCAGGTAACGCGTCCGCCGTCCTGCACCACATAAACTCGACCGCGGTAGAATAACGGTGAACTCACGGACGCCACCGCCTTTTTTTGTTTCCAAACGAGGTGCGTTTCGGTCACATCGCCAGTTTCAGGCGCGCGCAAGGCGAAGATGCCGGGCTCGCCTTTGCCGATGAATTTCTCGGACTCCGCCCACTCGGCCGTGGTGATAAAACCATCCCGGTCCCGGTCAATGAACTCAAAAGCCCCGTCCTGGCGCAGCGGGCCGAGCGCTTCGGCCGCGGCAATTTTTCCGTCGCTGTCCTTGTCCATCATCCCCAGCAGATCCGTGAAGCGCGGGAGCTTGGCCCCACCTTCGCCCAGACTGCGGGACATGACGTAAAGCTGGCTGTCGCCCAAGGCAGGAGTCGGGCAAACACTGACGGCTTCAAGTCCGCGAGCGGACCAGTGCTCCTTGCCGTCCCGAAGGCCATAGCCGACGACGCGCAAACTGCCAGCCACGACGATCTCCTCCCGACCGTCATGTTTCCATAACACCGGCGTGGTGTAGCCGCTGGGAAAATCGGGGCGCGGCGTTTCCCACAGCGTCTTGCCGGTGCGGGGCTCCAGGGCGAGGAGAAATGATTTTCCGCCTTGCTGGTCGCAGTTAAGAATGAGTCGCCCGCCACCGAGCGCCGGCGAGGTGCCGCTGCCGTTGACGACGAAGGGCACCGGCAGAGGCTTGCGCCACTGCTCGTGACCTTTGAAATCGTAAGCGACCAAGCCAAACGTGGCGAAATAAACATAGACCCGCTTCCCATCGGTGACGGGTGTGGCGCTCGCTGGATTGCTCGCCTTATGGACTTCCTCGACTTTGTCCGTCGGTGCGGCTTGTTTCCAAAGAATCTTGCCATCCCGTCGGTCAATGCAAAGTGTGGACAGCTTTCCGGCTTCGTATGCGGTCAGGAAAATGGAGTTCCCCCAAAGACAGGGCGAGGAGACGCCCGGTGGCACGGCGACTTTCCACAGGAAATTGGTGTGCGGTCCAAATGCGACCGGCGGTTGCCCGCGATCCTCCACGCCCTGGGAATTTGACCCGCGAAATTGCGGCCACTTCGGCGCCGCGCCAAGACGAACGCCCGAAAAAGTCGCGGCAATGAATAGGAAAAGGATGGCTTTGCCCATGGAATTTCGAGTGGTCGAGGTTGCCGGGCGCGGGAATGGTTGGTTTTCAGTGGCGGTCATGCGGCGAGGAGACTGAGTCCGGCTATTTTGGCGGTCAAGTCCTGATTAGGAGTTTTCGCATCGGAACGAGCGGAGTGGTGTCACATTCCATTATTTGAACTTTCGCCGCCCGATGCTATGACTGTGTCGTGTCACGCCTTAACTTGAATCATGCTTGCTCCTCGATTTGGCGCGGAGTCGCGTTATCCGTCGCCGCTTTGATGTCGGTTTGCGCCAGCCTCCATGGCGCAACGACAAATTCCGACTGGCCCCAGTTGCTCGGACCGCTCCGCACCGGCAGCTACCTCGGTCCGTCAATTGCCAAAGTCTGGCCGAAGGAGAGGCCATCCATGGTTTGGAAACGCGAGGTGGGTCCGGGTTTGGCCGGCCCGGCGGTCAGCGGCGAAAGGTTGATTCTCTTTCACCGGAAAGCGGATCGGGCGGTGGTGGAATGTCTGGATACCCGCACCGGCAAGCCGATGTGGCAAGCTGATTACGCCACGGATTATCGAGATGATTTTGGGAGTGATGAAGGTCCGCGAGCGACGCCCACGATTGCGGATGGGCGGGTGTTCACTTATGGCGCGGAAGGCCGGCTGAGTTGCTGGCAATTGGAGACGGGCGTGGCGTTGTGGCAGGTGGATGCGGTGAAGGAGTTCGGATCCCCAAAAGGATTCTTTGGGCGCGCCGCTTCGCCGTTGGTGGAAGGCGATCTGGTCATTCTTATGCCCGGCGGACGGGACGGGGCAGGGGTGGTCGCATTCGAAGTGGCGACAGGCAAAGTGCGCTGGAAAGCCACCGGTGATGAGGCGAGCTACGCTGCGCCCACGGCCGCCACGATTCGGGGCCGAAGAATTATTTTTGCGCTGACGCGGGAAGCGCTCGTGGCTTTGCAGCCGCTGGACGGCAAGGTGATTTTTCGCCATCCGTGGCGTCCCCGCGGGAGCGCGACGGTGAGCGCGGCCACGCCCTTGGTGGTGGATGATCTGATCTTCCTTTCCGCTTCTTACGGGGCCGGCGCGAGTCTGCTGCGTTTCCAGGAGCGCGCCCCCGTGGAAATCTGGTCGCGCGATGACGTGCTTTCGAATCATTACGCCACCAGTGTGCAGCACGGCGGCTTCCTTTATGGCTGGCATGGCCGGCAGGAACAGGGTTGTGAATTTCGTTGCGTAGAACTCAAGACCGGCAAAGTGCGCTGGAGCGAGGCGGGATTGAAAGCCGGTAGTGTCCTGCTGGCGGGCGATGAACTTCTGTTGCTCACGGAACGCGGCCTCCTCATCCGGACCCCGGCCACACCGGAAGGATTCAAAGCAAAAGCTCGCGCACAGATTTTGCCGTCGGACGTGCGGGCCTTCCCCGCGTTGGCCAACGGTTTTCTATTCGCCCGCAGCAAGGAACAATTGATGTGTCTGGACCTGCGAAAAGCACCATGATGACGGAGCCACCGAGGGAAATCCCCAAAGGTTGTCAAGCGATGGCGATCCTGCCTTGTGATGCCCAGAAACCGCGGCGCGGCGGCAAACAATCCTTCAAGGAACCAATGATCCAACCGAAGTGAGCATCCGCGCGAAACGGATGTTCGCTACTTCGTCACGCTCGGCGGAAGACGTCTATTCAAGTTTGAGCGGTTGGTGACGGTCGCCGGCAATGAGCGCGTGGAACACAATTGTGCTAGCGGCGGCTCGTTCGAGCCACCGTGGAGATGGGCGGTGATCGGCTAGGCGGTGCGCGGGATCGGAGTTCGCGCTGACGCCGATCTTTCGTCTACTGTTTCAACCGCGTGGAGTGCTCCTGCATCCAAAAGACATCCGGATTGCTGATTTGAAGTCCGCCTGCGACATACTGACCCTTTTTCAATACCGGAACCGTTCGTGGGTCGCGCCATTTGTGGATTTCCGAATGGCCATCGGCAAAAGAAAAGCCTGCGGCCCCTCCGTGGTAGCCGGCCGGAAAATCAACCATCACGGTTTTTTTTACGTCCGGATAGCCTTCCATTGAAACGACGAAAAAGCCGTCGTTAATGCTGTCCTCACGTTCCTCCAACAGCACGAATGTGTCTGAAGGTCCCGGTCTGATCATGTCGCCCATTTTGTTATAAACCTTCCATTTTGGCCCCCAACCGCCATCGGTGCCGAGGTTGCCGCCAACCCAGATGTTCATCGACATGCTCCGAACTCGTGGTAATACGCCCTTACCGGGCACGGTAACGGTCGCTTGGTCCGCCGGGCACTTCCAAATACCAGGTTGTTTCCCGCAGTACGGCCAAAGCGGACTCTTGGCAAGATTCTTGTAAATGTCCCAGTTTTCCGGCCTATTTCCGTCAAAATCCAAAATGCCGGTGACCCAGGCATAGGCGGCCTTGGGGTCAGTATCCGGCGAGTATGCGAAAGGTATACGGTCATTGCTGTCTTCGGAATACATCCGCCAAGCCAACGCCAATTGCTTCGTATTGCTCATACACTTTATCGCATGTGCCTTCTCCTTGGCCTTGCTCAAAGCGGGTAGCAGCATCGCCGCCAGAATCGCGATGATCGCGATGACCACGAGCAGTTCGATGAGCGTGAAGCCGCCGCATCGTACGGGCGAGGAAGTTCGGTG
>JANOHH010000971.1:0-10806 GCA_031406395.1 Verrucomicrobiota bacterium
GGCGGGGCTAGCGTCCCTTACTTGTTGCCAGCGCTCGGATTTTAAGGGAGCGGTTGGCGGATTGGAACAACCGAGAGGGGCGTATCCATTTCATTTGATTTTTTGAGTTATGGAAATTGAACATGTAACTGCCTCGGAATTCTTGGACCGTACGCATACAGCAGTAGCCAACTCAGCAGCCAAACCTGCATTCAAGCAATTTCTTGATCAGCTAAAAAACTCTCCCACAACTCGGCAAAAGCTTGTATTCGAGTTTTTGGTGATGGCTTCTCGATTACTTGAATCGCGAGGCGATCCTGCCGACGCGATTCTATGGGCTGTTAGATGGCGCACGTCCGTTGAGGAAGCTAGGTTGCCAGAGTATCTGGCGCAACTGGAGAAGCTCGTAATCCAGTACTTTGGGGTTTCGGGTGGTGGAATTTCCGGCCGCCGAGGATGTCCGCAGGTCCTAACTCTAGCCATTGCGCTTGGAGCGGTCAGGGATACAGACAAAGGCCGATTCCGAGAACTTATGGCCAGCCTGCGGCACGAATGTAGCGGCTCCGACCATCGCCTTGAAATCCTCGAAGAGGCTGTCGGACTCATTATCAAAGACGGAAGTTCCCAAACCTTGTAAAGGGGTCACCCATTAGCGTGAGGGGTCAAGAGGGAAAATGGATTTCCGTCAGCCAGCTTTTCTTTTCTTAAAAGCTGGCTTGGTCTTTTCGGGCCGTTGCGGGCGGCATCCAAGGTGTCATTCGTTCCTGTCATTTCATGAACGGGTCAGTCAATAGTATTGACAAGTTTCTCGTCGATTCGGCACCCACAACCGGGTCACCAGCATGGTGGACGCCTCGGGCACGAACGCTTATGCTTACACCGCCGGCGGGTTTTTGTGGACCGAAGACGGCCCGTGGAGCAGTGACACCGTGACCAATACCTACAACAACCGATTACGCACCGGGCTGGACGTGGCCCAGCCAACGGGCAAGTGGACCAACAGCTTTGGCTACGACGCCGCCAAGCGGTTGACCGGCGTGACCTCGCCCGCCGGAACTTTCAGTTACCTGTTCTCCGGCGTCGCGCTTCACGCTTCACGTATCACGCTTCCGAACTCCTCCTACATCACGAACACCTACGACACGATGGCGCGATTGAAGGGCACGTATCTCAAGACCAGCGGCCATGTGGTGACGAACAAGCATGAATACAACTACAACGCCGGCCACCAGCGCACGCAGCAGATATTCCTAGACGCCTCGACGTATGATTACACGTACGACAAGATCGGCCAATTGAAGGTGGCGGACAGTTCGGTGGCCGCGCAGGATCGCGGCTACGCCTACGACAGCGCGTGGAATTTGAATTACCGCACGAACGACGGCACGTTGCAAACGTTCAAGGTGGATGGGCTGAACCAGTTGACCAACGCGCCGAATCCCACCTCCACCAACACCTATGACGGCAATGGCAATCTGATCACGGCGAAGTCCTCGAGCACCAGCAACTACCGGTATTGTTACGACGACGAGAACCGGCTGGTGCGGTGGATTTTCAGCAGGAATGCGATCGGCTGCGACGACGCGGCGTCCAACAACAATGATCAGCGGACGGATTTTGTTTACGATGGCCAGGGGCGGTTACGGGTGCGGACGGAATATGACGGGATAAAGGCGACGGGCGGGTGGGTGACCAACACGGAGGTGCGTTACCTCTACGACGGGATGCGGGTCAACCAGGAGCGGAGCAGTGCCAACACGCCAACCGTGAGCTACACGCGGGGCACGGATTTGAGCGGGAGTCTGGAAGGGGCGGGCGGGATTGGCGGACTGTTGGGCCGCAGCCATGCGTATCAATCGGCCAGCGGCAACTGGACGAATCACAATTATTATCATGCGGACGGAAACGGGAACGTGACGTACATGTTGAACAGTTCACAGTCCAAGGTGGCCGAGTACCGCTATGATCCGTTTGGAAACACGATCTCTTCGAGCGGCACGTTGGCCGCCGCGAATGTTTATCGTTTTTCGAGCAAGGAAATCCACGTCAACAGCGGGTTGTACTACTACGGCTACCGCTTCTATCATCCCAATTTGCAACGGTGGCTGAATAGGGATCCTTTGGGGGAGCTTGGCGCCATCAATCTCCACGGTTACGTCGACAACAACTCCATCAACTCTATTGATCCGTTTGGACTTTCAGCGGTTGACGACGTAAGGAAAGCTCTGCGGTCGTTCGAAAAGGGACTTTGTGGTGCTATCTCCGGGGGCTTTTGGTCGTGGTACTACTTTGAAAAGAAAGCTCCAGGAAAAACTCGATATGCACACTGCATGGTAAGCTGTCAGATCGCCGACAATTGCAGAAAAGACGCGGCTATTGCTGCCGGAGTAGCTAAGGAATTCTATGACTTGGCAAAGTGTGTGGCTCAAGGTCTTCGTAGGGGAAAATGGGACTCGCCCCAGTGTGAAAGCGCCTTCCAGCCAAGCGATTTCAAGGACAATGCTCAAGGCATAAACTGCCCGAACGATAAGAGCTGTGCAGAACAGTGCCAAGACCTCAAAAACAAAGGCGAGGCTGCCCCGGGCCCTTTTTTCAAGCTCAATGAAAAAGATCTTACCATTATCATCTTTTAGTCAACTCACGTTACATGCACTGGTTGCCCTGTTGCTGCTGGGCCGCCAGTCCAACTGCATTGCCTCGACCAATTCGGTAATAACCGCCAGTTTATCAAATGCCATCGAGCTTGTTTTTTTTCAGGGTGGAGATTTCCTCATGGGCTGTCCAACCAAACCTCCGAGGCCATGGAAGCCAATCTACTTTGATGAGGCCCAACCGGAACACAAGGTCTTTGTTTCCCCATTCTGGTTGGGGAAGTATCCGATCAGCGTCCCGCAATTCTGTGAATTTCTGAACAAATCCAGACACGAGCCAACTCCTGGAAACCGGGCGCTTTTTTTCAAGAACATGCTCAAACTGTCCGGCGGCAGATTTTCTCCGGAACACCCGAACAAGATTTATCCCATCGGCGGTGTAAGTTTCAAGGACGCAGAAAGTTATTGTATGTGGCTATCGCAAGCGACTAAGCGGAAATGCAGGCTCCCCACGGAAGCGGAGTGGGAATATGCCGCTAAAGGTGGGTTGAAGAATAGAACATACCCGTGGGGTGACGCAGCGAAGGAAACGCGTCCTAATCCGTGGGGCGCACCACTGGGCGCTCACCCTCAGCTCGCCACACCTGAAGGGGTTTTCGACATGAATGGGCCGGTCTACCAATGGTGTAAGGATTATTTCCGCGAGGATTTTTATTCTGTCTCCCCGTACGCGGATCCCCAATGCACACAACCAAGCGGTGGTAGGGTATCGCGAGGTGGCTATATGTACCGTGTATACATTTCAGGAGAAAGGCTGTTCCTACCACCCAGTTGGAAACGGTTCCAGGCCTTCGAAAATGAAGACGCCAACCTCGGATTCCGAATAGTGGCTGAACCGTAAAGAAAACAGAAAGGAAAGGGGTCTTGGTTTTGATCACTCGGTGATGTTTTCTCGAAAAGTTCCCGCCGAATCGAATCACCAGCATGGTGGACGCGGCGGGGACGACGAGGTACAGTTGGGTTCCAAATTACCACGCTCTGTTCGTATTGATCACTCACTGGCGTTATCTGAGAAACGCCGCCGCAAAATCCGCTGTCGCGTGAAATCCCCTTGCGCCCGCCCGCCCGACGGCCAATCCTCTGCGCCGTTTATGAACTATAAGATCTCACATCGTGCCGCTTCGCTTGCTCCTTCCCTGACGCTCGCCATTGATTCCAAGGCCAAGCAGATGAAGGCCGAAGGCCAGGATGTGGTTGGCTTTGGCGCGGGCGAACCGGACTTCGACACGCCGCAACATATCAAGGACGCTTGTGCAAAAGCCCTTGCGGACGGCTTCACCAAGTACACACCCGCCGCCGGCATCCCGGAACTGCGTCAAGCGATCGCGGAGAAACACAGGCGCGAGAACGGTCTGACCTACAAACCTTCCCAGATCATCGTTTCCTGCGGCGGCAAACATTCCTGCTACAACGTCATCCTCGCCACCTGTCAGGAAGGCGACGAAGTCATCATCCCCGCCCCGTATTGGCTGAGCTATCCGGAAATGGTCAAGCTGGCGGGGGCCACACCCGTCATCCTTGAGACTTCCGACCAGACCGAGTTCAAGGTCACGCCCGCCCAGCTTCGCGCTGCGATCACACCGCGTACCCGGCTGTTCGTCCTCAATTCACCGAGCAATCCCACCGGCAGCGTTTACACCCCGGACGAAATCAAGGCGCTCGGCGATATCTGCGTGGAAAAGGGCGTTCTGATCATGAGCGACGAAATCTACGAACACCTGCTCTACGATGGCGCGCAACATAAGAGCGTGGCCAGCTTCTCGCCTGTGCATTTGGAGCACACCATCATTGTGCATGGTTTTGCCAAGGCGTGGAGCATGACCGGCTGGCGCCTCGGCTGGTGTGCCGCACCCGAGCCGATTGCCAAGGCGATTGACGCGGTCCAAAGCCACAGCACCAGCAACCCAACTTCGTTTGCCCAGAAAGGCGCGGTCGCTGCGCTCACCGGCCCGCAGGATCATTTGCCAAAGTGGCTCGCGGAGTTTTCCCAACGGCGCACCTACGCGTTCAATCGGCTAAACTCCATGCCCGGCATTTCCTGCGTGAATGCCAAGGGCGCTTTCTATCTGTTCCCAAACATAGCGAAGACCGGCCTCAAGTCCGCCGGGTTTTGCGCGAAGCTGTTGGAGCAGGAAAAAGTCGCTGCCGTCCCGGGCATTGCCTTTGGCGCCGATGATTACGTCCGGCTGAGCTATGCGACGAGCATGGCGAACATCGAGAAGGGCCTGGCACGCATTCAGAATTTCTGCGAGGGATTGAAGCGATAGTCCGGGTGAGGCAACCAAGCGACCGCCGAGGTGCGATTTTCTCGTGTTTCATTTGAGGAAATCTCGCTCAAGTGAGTCCACCAACCTGGCCACGGCCATCATCAGTTCACCGCGCTGTTCCAAGACAGCTTCATCGGCCGCCATGTCAATGGGCTGGGCAACAACAGCGGCGTAACGTTGGTTAAGCGGTTTGGTTTCATCCGTGTGGCCGAGTTCGCGGACCAACTTCAAAACGGCAACCGAACGCCGTCGGGTTTCGGCGATGGTCTTCAACGCCGCGCCGGGACTCAATTTGCCGGTATTGACCCGCTTGAGTAGTCCGCACTCAAACGCCCGGCATTGCTTGGGGCGGTCGGCGTAGATGCCGCAGAGTTTTCCGTCAAAACACGAACACGGTTGGCGGAAGGCTGGCTTGCGTCCTTTGCGGAACAGATGCAAGCCCAGTTGGGTGAGATTTTTCTCGTTGTCGCTGCGCTGCAATTCCACATCGCCGAACAACACGCCGTTGCAGCAAAGGCCACAGGCCGGACAAAGCTGCGAGACCGCATCTGGCGTTTTTGCTTTCACGCCAGTTGCCAGCCGGGAGCAATCTCGCCGTCGTAGTCCCACTCGACTGCCCCCAGCAACAACTTGCGCTCGGCAAGAATGCCGATCATTGCCGCGTTGTCGGTGCAAAGGCTCTTTTCCGCCAGGTGCAAGGAACAGCCGCCGCGGTCGCACGCTTTCGTGAGTTCGTCCCGCAGCGCGCGATTGCACGTCACGCCGCCGGAGGCCGTGACGCAACGCACGCCCAACCGTTTCGCCGCGCGGATCGTTTTCGTGACCAGGACTTCCACGATGGCGGCCTGGACGCTCGCGCAGAGGTCGCGCAGGGCCTGGGCATCGTCGAGCAAGCGCGGATGGTCGCGGAGAAAATACCGGACGGACGTCTTCAAGCCACTGAAGCTGAAATCGTCATTCGGATCGTTCATCAGGGGACGCGGAAAGCTGAACGCCTTTGGATTCCCCTCCTCGGCCAGCCGGTCAATTTCCGCGCCGGCGGGATACGGCAGGCCCATCAGTTTGCCCGTCTTGTCGAAGCACTCGCCGGCCGCATCGTCAATCGTCCTCCCCAACACGCGATGTTTCAATTCCGCCGCAACGTGGACGAGCATCGTATGCCCACCGCTGACGATGAGTGAAACGTTTGGTTGAAATTCGTCGAAACGCGCCCGCGCCGGATTTCCCGAAATCCACGGCGAATACAAATGCGCCTCGTGATGATGAATGCCAACGAAGGGCTTGCGCCGGGCGAACGCCAGGGCCTGCGCCGCCTTGAAGCCCACCATCAGGGCGCTGGCCAGCCCCGGACCTTGCGTGGCCGCGATGGCATCGAGTTCGGACACCGCAACTCCGGCGGCGCGCAACGCGGCCTGGGTCACCGGGATCAGATTGCGCAAATGCTCCCGCGCCGCAAGTTCGGGCACGACGCCGCCATACTCCGCATGGAGTTCGATTTGGGAGGAAACCACATTGGAGAGGATTTGGCCCGTGCGCACGACGGCCACGCTGGTTTCATCACAGGAAGTTTCAAGCGCCAGCAAAGTCACAGGAAATCAGTCGCGCACCAATCCAAGGGTAAGACTTGGAGTGAAGCCCTTCCCGCCGGCTTCCCGTTGCTCACTTCGCATTGGCGACCTTGGCGCTGCGGGCTTTCGGAGAATCCACATCCGGCGAGCGTTCGGCGAATAGGTTGATGGCTTTGAGCACATCCATTGCCCGCTCCAGTTGCGGGTCGCGGGCGTTGATGATGCGCTCCCGGTCCTTTTCTTCCGCCGACTCAACCCCACCCGGCGTGACGCGCAGGCGGGCGAGCATTTCCTCCTCGTCCGTCATCGGCACGATGATGTCCGGAGTAATGCCGTGCTCATGGATGACCTTGTGGCTGGGGGTGTAGTATTTGGAGGTTGTCAACCGCAGGGCCGTACCGCCCTCCAAGGGGATGATCTCCTGCACCGAACCTTTGCCGAAAGTTTTCTCGCCGATGACAACGGCCTTGCATTTGCCCAGCACCGCACAATCTTGCAAGCAACCGGCAACAATTTCGGAGGCGCTCGCGCTGCCCAGGTTAACCAGCACCGCGACCGGCAGATCCCGATACTCACCACTGCGCCCAGTGACATTCCGCACCGTGCTCTTGGCCGGGTTACGACCCTCGGTGCTGACGACCAATTGGCCGCGCGGCAAAAACTTTTCACACACCTCGACCGCCTGATCGAGCAAACCGCCGGGGTTGCCGCGCAGATCCAGAACCAACGCCTGCATGCCTTGAGCTTTGAGTTTCTTGAGCGCCGCATCGAGCTCCACGCTGGTGCGCTCGCCAAATTGCGTCAGCCGCACGTAGCCGATTTTATTTTCCCCCAGCGGAAACTCCTGCTTGCCGTTCACATCCTTGGCCATGCTCACCTTGATGACGGCGCGGGTGAGTTTGTAGTCCTTCTTCTCGCCGGAACTCGGCCGTTCCATGGTCAAGGTCACATCCGTGTCCGGTTCGCCCCGCAAACGTTTCACGGCGTCCTCCACGGACATCTTCTCCGCACTGGCGCCGTCAATCTTGATAATGCGGTCGCCCGCCAGAATGCCGGCGCGAAAACCCGGCGTGTCTTCGATAGGTGCAACGACGGTGACGAAACCATCACGAAGTTGAATTACAATGCCCAACCCGCCGAACTGCCCCTGGGTGTCGCTTTGCAGCTCCTTGAATTTCTCCGGCTCCATGAATTCGCTGTGCGGATCGAGCGTGCCAATCATGCCTTTCAAAGCGCCGTAAACGAGGTCCTGATACGTCAGGTTCGTACCATCCACGTAATCCTTGCGCACCCTTTCCATCACTAGGGAAAACAGCTCCAGATTGGGGTACGCCGAATCCTTCTCCGCCGCGACGGCGGAGTCCGAATAGACCCATGCGCCCAGCACGAGGTTGAGCGCGAGCACCAGGGTCGTCAGACCAAATATTAAACGTCGTTTCATAGCAACATTGACTGTCGGACGTGACAATAGAAGCGCGGAGGCCGATTGGCAAGTTGCGGTGCGAGCGAAAAGCGGGACCGCCGACCGCAACCAATGCCCGCGGACCGGCCGTTACATGCCCGCCAAGAGCAAGCCGACATAAGGTAAATCGCCTGGCAAGGTAACTTTCGGATTCGGCCGCAGGCCAGAAACCAGCCGCACGGATTGTCCAATCAACTCGCACGCCGCGGTATCATCCGTGACGTGCAATCCGCGCCGCCGCACTTCCGCCAACGCGCGCCGGATCACCTCGACCCGAAAGGTCTGCGGCGTCTGCACCGCCCATAACTTCGAGCGGTCGAGGTGGCGCGCGATGGTTTGACCGTCGCCCGACTCCTTGATCGTATCGGTAACCCCTTGCGCCGCGACGGCGGCGCCGGTTTCCAGTGCCGCTGCGATGGTGGCCGCGATCAAGTCATGGCTCGTGCAAGGCCTTGCGCCGTCATGAATCGCCACGATCTCTGCTCGTGGCGAAATCGCCTCCAGCCCGCTCCAGACCGAGTCTTGCCGTTCGGCTCCGCCCACAGCGACGCGATGCGGCTTGCTCAAATTGAACTCGCGCGCGAGTTCCGCGAAGGCGGCTTGCATCCCGTCGCGGACCACAACCACAATCTCGTCAATGCCCGGCGCGTCATCAAATCGCTGCCAAGTGTGGGCCACCACCGGACGCCCGGCGATTTCCAGGAAAAGTTTATCCCCTCCCGGTCCCATGCGCGTGCCTTGGCCGGCGGCGACAATGATTGCACTATTCATTGCCCGGAGTCTAAAGTCCCGGGCTCAAAGTCCAAAGTCCAAATCTACCTTAACTCGCCATGCCAACTGGGTAGATGACAATTCTGACCGTTCGACCTACACTCCGGTTATGAGTACGACCACCCAACTCGACCAACTCAAGCAAATCACCACCGTCGTCGCCGATACGGGCGATTTCGCCACCCTGAAACAATATGCGCCGCAGGACGCCACCACCAACCCTTCGCTCATCCTGAAAGCCGCCCAGATGTCGGAATACCAGTGGCTCGTGGACAAAGCCATCGCTCACGGACGTACAGCCGGTGTAACCGGTTCGGCGCTGTTGCATCGGGTGCTCGACGACCTGCTTATCTTGTTTGGCATCGAGATCTTGAAAATCGTTCCGGGTCGCGTTTCGACCGAAACGGATGCGAATCTTTCCTTCGACACCGAGGCGTTAGTCGCCAAAGGCCGGCACCTCATTGCGCTTTACCAGCAGCAGGGCATCCTGCGCGAACGCATCCTCATCAAGATCGCCAGCACCTGGGAAGGCATTCGCGCTTGCGAAATCCTCCAAAGAGAAGGGATCAACTGCAACCTCACCCTGCTCTTCTCGCTCGCCCAGGCCGTGGCGTGTGCCGAGGCGAAGGCCAAGCTCATCTCGCCATTCGTGGGTCGCATTCTCGACTGGCACAAGAAGTCCACCGGCAAAGAATATGCACCCAGTGAAGACCCCGGCGTACTCTCCGTGCAGGAAATTTACGCCTACTACAAGAAGTTTGGCCACGCGACGGAAGTCATGGGCGCGAGCTTTCGCAACGTGGGCGAAATCCAGGAACTCGCCGGCTGCGATCTGCTGACCATCAGCCCACAACTCCTCGGCGAATTGAAAAGCAGCACCGCTCCCCTGCCCCGCAAACTCAGTCCGGACCTCGCCAAAGCAAGCCCGATCGAGAAACTGGCGCTCGACGAAAGGAAATTCCGCTGGTTGCTGAACGAAAATCAGATGGCCACGGAAAAAACCGCCGAAGGCATCCGCCAGTTCAACGCCGATGCTGTGAAGCTGGAAAACTTTATCGCGGCCAAACTCTAGCCCCCGCTCATCGGGAGGCTTTCGTTTCTTTGGCGGAATGCTGCGCCCAAAACTGGAAAACTTTCTGCCACCATTGCGGCGATTGTTCGGCCACGTCATTGTGCCGCGCATCGGGAATCATTTGTAGCGTCTTTGGCCCGGCGTAGGAGTCAAATAATCGTTGGCCGGACTTCGGAGGGATTATTTCATCCGAGCCAGCGACGACCATTGTCACCGGCCCCCGATAGTCCTTCATCCACTCCGCCGGCTTGTAGCGATCCCTGAGAAAGAAATACGGCAACAACAACGGCATCTTGCTTTGTGCCACGGAAGCGAGATTGTCGTACGGCACGAACATCACCATTCCGGCGACCTCCTGCGGATGCGCTTTGGCCAAATGCGCCGCCACACCCGCGCCGATGGATTCGCTGACCACGTAGATCGGCATGTTCGTCGGCAACGATGCAAAGCCTTTCCCACCCGCCGCCAATAAACTCTTCAGACTGGGCGAGCCCCTACGCGCTCCGTAACCAGGGTATTCCATCACGAACACATCCATCGCTCCTGCCTCGTGAATTGGTCGGGCAATGTAACTGCGATCCAGCGCGCAACCGGCGTTGCCGTGAACAATTAGAACGCTCCCGGTCGGCGAAGCTGTTGCCGCCATTTTCCAGCCGATGATTTCGCCGGTGGAATTTCGCCAGGCCGTGAAACCCGCTTGGGCTGCGGCTTGTTCCGCAGCCGACCCCGAGAGCTTGGTCGGGAAATAAAGCAGCTTGCGCTGCAACGCGCAGCCGATGATGAGCAACAATCCGTAAACAATTCCGAGGGTGAGAAGCATGCGACGTAGTTTGGTTTTCCAAGAAGACATTGACAGCGGGAAGATTACCGCGAAGCCGCCTTCGAAACCAGAAGGAAGCAACCACGGATGCACACAGATGAACACGGATAAGGCCAAAGACTCCACTTGCGCGCCTTGGACTGCGGCAGGAAGCGGAGCGCCAAACCGTTTTTGCAGTCCAAATCAACAATCCCACTGCCAAACCCTCGTGAATGA